>DATJRL010000285.1:0-2509 GCA_035504785.1 Caulobacteraceae bacterium | reverse complement strand
CTCTCGAAGGGCCGGACCATCTTCATCGCCGACACCAACGTCACCGAGATGCCGGACTCCGAGGAGCTTGTGGAGATCGCGGTCGAGGCCGCGGGCGCCGTGCGCCGGCTGGGCTTCACGCCGCGGGTGGCGTTCATGTCTTATTCGGCGTTCGGCAATCCGATGGGCGAGCGCTCGGAGAAGGTGCGCGCGGCGGTGGCCATGCTGGACGCGCGCGGCGATGTCGGCTTCGAATACGAGGGCGAGATGCCGCCGGAGCTGGCGCTGGATCCGGAGCGGCGGGCCGACTACCCGTTCATGCGGCTAACTGGACCGGCCAATGTGCTGATCATGCCGGCGATCCACTCGGCCTCGATCTCCACCAAGCTCCTGCAGGCGCTCGGATCGGCGACGGTCGTGGGGCCGATCCTGGTCGGGCTTTCCAGGCCGGTGCAGATCTGCCCGTTGTCGGCGTCGGTGTCGCGGATCCTGATGCAGGCCCAGATGGCGGCCTATGAGGTGGTCGACGCGGAAGGCCGGCCAGAGGGGGGATGAGCGGGTCCAGGCGGGTCGTCGGCGTCGACTTCGGCACGACGAACACGGTCGTCTCGGCGCTCGGAGACGATGGAGAGGCGCACTTGGCCGCGTTCGCCGCCCCGCGGGGCAAAGCGACGGCGTTCCGGTCCGCCCTGAGTTTCCACGGCGACGAACGCGATCCGTCGCGCCGAGTGGTCGGGGCCGGCCCCTGGGCGATCGAGACCTATGCGGAAGAGCCGCTGGAGACGCGGTTCATCCAGTCCTTCAAGACTTACGCGGCCAGCCCGTTGTTCCAGGAGACGCGCATCCTGGGACGTCGCTATGAATTCGACGATCTGCTGTCCGCCTACCTGCTTCGTCTGCGAGCCCATGGTGAAGACTCCCTGCCGTCGGGCGCGACCTGCATCGTCGGACGCCCGGTTAATTTCGCCGGCCAGCGAGCGGATCCCGATCTCGCCCTACGCCGCTATGGCGCCGCCTTCGCGCGCATGGGCTTCCCCGAGATCCGCTATGTCTTCGAGCCGGTGGCCGCCGCCTTCTTCTTCGCACGCAAGCTGACCCACGACGCCACCGTACTGGTGGGCGACTTCGGCGGCGGCACGAGCGATTTCTCCATCGTCCGGTTCGAGCGGCAGGGCGGGCGGCTGAAGTCGGCGGCTCTCGCCAACGCCGGGGTGGGCCTCGCCGGCGACGCCTTCGACTACCGGATCATCGACAATCTCGTCTCGCCTGCACTCGGCAAGGGATCGAGCTACCGCGCCTTCGATAACGTTCTGCCGATTCCGAACCGCTACTACACGGCCTTCGCCCGGTGGGAGCAGCTGGCCTTGTTGCGCGCCTCGCGCGACATGCGCGACATCCGCGCCCTCCTGCGCACCGCCCTCGAACCCGAGAAGATCGGCCGGCTGGTCGAGGTTCTCGACCTCAACCTCGGATACCGCCTCTACCAGTCCGTCTCTGCGCTCAAGGAAGGGCTTTCGGCTGAGACGCACGCCCGCTTCCTGTTCGAGGGCGGCGACACGCGCATCGAGCGCGAGGTCGCGCGCGAAGACTTCGAGGCGTGGATCGCGCCCGAACTGGCGGCCATTTCCGCAGCCGTGGACGAGGCGCTCGCCCGCGCCCGCCTTGGGGCCGACGATCTCGACCGCATATTCCTCACCGGCGGCTCGTCCTTCGTGCCCGCCGTGCGTCGCCTGTTCGCCGACCGCTTCGGCGTGGAACGGGTCGAAGGCGGCGGCGAGCTCGTCTCGATCGCCGCCGGCCTCGCTTATATCGGCGCCGAGCCGGATCTCGACGTCTGGTCCCAGCGAGCCGTTGACGTGGCGTGACCCTTTTTGACGTGCGCGTCAGCGGCTAAAGCTGGCGCTCCATCGGTCGCGCCGGTCGCGGCCGCGCTCGATCTCTTCCAGGGAAACGCTCATGAAACTCGACTCCTCCATCGCCGCGGTCGTCACCGGCGGCGCGTCAGGCCTCGGGGAGGCCACCGTGCGGGCGCTGGCGGCGCACGGTGTGAAGGTCGCCATCTTCGACATGAACGAATCCAAGGGCGAGGCCGTGGCCCGCGACGTCGGGGGCGTCTTCTGCAAGTGCAACGTCACGTCCGAGGAAGAGGTCGACGCCGCCTTCGCCAAGGCCCGCGCCGCTCACGGCCAGGAGCGCATCCTGGTCAACTGCGCGGGAACCGGCAACGCCGCGCGCACGGCCAGCCGCGACCGCAACACCGGCGAGATCAAGCACTTCCCGCTGCAGGCCTTCAACCTGATCATCCAGATCAACCTGGTCGGCACGTTCCGCTGCATCGCCAAGAGCGCCGCCGGGATGCTGACGCTCGAGCCCTTGCCGGACGGTGACCGCGGCGCGATCGTCAACACCGCCTCGGTGGCGGCCGAGGACGGCCAGATCGGCCAAGCGGCCTATTCGGCCTCCAAGGGGGGCGTCGTCGGCATGACCCTGCCGATCGCCCGCGACCTGGCGCAGGAGAACATTCGGGTGA
>DATJRL010000284.1:0-8915 GCA_035504785.1 Caulobacteraceae bacterium | reverse complement strand
ATGTCGATGACGCAGTTCAGTTCGCTGCTCCGGCCGAGCACGAAGGAGACTGCCTCGCAGTCCCGCCTGAACACCGTCTCAAAGACCATCCAGGTCACTACCGGGACGCTCGAGGCGGCGTTCGACAAGTATCAGCGCCGGCTCGGGTTCCGACGGCCGTTCCTGAAGATGGACACGCAAGGCAAGGATGTGGATGTGGCGCGCGGCGCCGGGGACAGACTCCAGCAATTCGCGGCTATCATGACCGAGCTCGCCGTCAAGCGGCTCTACGATGGCCAGCCCGACTTCCGACAGGCGCTCGAGTTCTACTTCGACCGAGGCTTCGAGGTCGCGGCGATGCTCCCCACGCACCCGCACTTCCCGCAAATGATCGAGGTCGACTGCGTCCTGCACAATCCCGCCTTGACCGATCGGCCCCAGGCTTCTTGACGCAGGCGACGGCGTGGGCGCGACGCCGTCAGCCGATTCCGGACGCCCGCTGGAAACTTTCCACGAGGGAGCTGGCCACGAGCCGCCAGCCGTCGACCAGCACGAAGAAGATCAGCTTGAACGGCAGGCTCACCACCACCGGCGGCAGCATCATCATGCCCATGCTCATCAGGACGCTCGCCACCACCAGGTCGATGACCAGGAACGGCACGAAAAGCAGGAAGCCGATCTCGAACCCGCGCTTCAGCTCGGAGATCATGAACGCCGGCGTCACCACCTGCAGCGGGATGTCGATGGCGTGGGCCGGCTTGGCGGTGTGCGAGAGCCGCAGGAACAGACCCAGGTCGTTCTGATCGACCTGGCTCAGCATGAAGCCCTTCACCGGATTCGCCGCCGCGCCAAACGCCGCCGGCAGCTCCATCTTGTGGTCGAGCAGCGGCTTGACGCCCTGATCGTAAGACGCCTGCAGCGTCGGCCCCATGACGATGGCGGTCAGGAACAGCGCGAGGCTGATCAGGACCGAATTCGGCGGGGTCTGCTGCAGGCCGAGCGCCTGGCGCAGCAGCGACAGCACGACGATGATCCGCACGAACGACGTGGTCATGATCACGATCGACGGCGCCAGCGAGAGCACCGTGATCAGGCCGATCAGCTGCACGACGCGGTCGGTGAGTCCCGCGCCGCTGCCGAGGTCGATATTCACCGCCTGCGCCAAGGCGACGGCCGGCACGGCCAGGCTGGCCAGCGTCGTCACCAGCGAGATCAGCGCGGCGCGGCGCAGTTCCGCTTTGGTGGGGCGATGCAGAAGCTGGCGTAGGATCTGGCCGAGGCGGCGAATCACGCGGCGGACTCCGGCGGCCTGGCGCTGGTCGGCGCGTCGATGAGGAACCGGCCCTCGCCCAGCAGGAGCAGCTTCTCGACGCCGTCGAGCCGCACCAGCACCAGCCGGCGGGCCGGATCGAGGGGCAGGCTTTCCACGATAGCCATGCGGCGCTCCTGCTTCGGCCGCTGCAGCCGCACCATCCATTCCGGCCCGAACCGCCGGGCCGCGACGGCGGCAAGGCCAACGAGCCCGAGGGTCAAGAGCAAGGCGAAGAAGGCGCGGGCGATATCCCCGAGGTCCATGGGCGGCGAAGGCTCGCTGGAAGCGATGGAAGGACGCCAGCCATGGGGCGGTTTGCGTTAAGGACGAATTAACCCTGTTTGTTAACCAGCCAGGTCGGATGCGAGGCGGCAATTCCCGCTACGATCGGCCGCTCGGTCGACGTAGGCTCGCGAGCTGGAGGCAATGAGGTCGACGTGGTGTTTCCCTTCACCGGATACGAGGTCGACGAGGAGCTGCAGCCGTTGGCGCGGCTGTTCGACTTCGATCTCGAGCAGCGCCTGGAGTCCGTGGTCGCCCTGGAGGCCACCGTCAGCCGGGAGGCCTTTTCCGCCCAGTCGCTGGGGACGCGGCGACTCGGCAACGCCGCCGTCATCGGCGCCGAGGGCCTGATGCTCACCATCGGTTACTTGGTGACCGAAGCCGATGAGGTGATCGTCACCACCAACGAAGGCGCGCGGATCGAGGCGCACGTGCTGGGCGCCGATCAGGCGACCGGGTTCGCCCTGATCCACGCCCTGGAGCCGATGGGGCTGCCCGCGCTGCCGATCGGCGACTCCCGCAAGGTCGGCAAGGAGACGGCGCTGGTGTCCGCCGGGGGTGGGGGCCTGGAGCACGCCCTCTGCGGCTCGCTGCTCGCGCGGGAGCCGTTCGCCGGCGATTGGGAGTATTACCTCGACGAAGCCCTGTTCGTGGGGCCGGCGCATCCGCACTGGAGCGGCGCAGCGCTGATCGGACCGACCGGCGATCTGATCGGAGTCGGCTCGCTGCGCATGGAGCAGGTGTCCCCGGACGGCGGCGTCAGCGCGCTCAACATGTTCGTCCCTGCCGAACTCTTGCCGAACATCCTCGACGACCTGACGCGCGGCCGGCCGGCGCGGCCGCCGCGACCCTGGCTGGGCATCCGTTCGCAGGAGGTCTCTTCGCACGTGGTGATCTTGCACGTGACTCCCGGAGGCCCCGCCGATCGCGCCGGACTGCGGCGTGGCGACATCATCCATCGGATCGGCGGGCGGCGGGTGCACGATCTGGGCGGCCTCTACGAAAGCCTTTGGGCGCTCGGGCCGCCGGGCGTGACGGCGGCGCTGACGATCCAGCGCGAACGCGACGTGTTCGACGTCGAGATTCGCTCGGCCGATCGGCTGGCGCGGCAACGCAAGCGCCGGCTCAACTAGCAAGCTTGGAAGCCGGGCGCGGCGCGGTCTAGGTTCGCCGGCATGGCGAATGCTCCGTCGGCGGAAAGAAGCAACTGGCTGCTCTTTCTGCCGCTGCGCGGCTGGACGCCGTCGGCGCTGGGCGGGGACCTCGCGGCCGGATTGACGCTGGCGGCCATCGCGATCCCCGAGCAGATGGCGACGGCGCGGCTGGGCGGGCTTTCTCCGACTGTCGGCCTCGTCGCTTTCGTCGCGGCGACCTTGGGCTTCGCAATCTTCGGCGCCAGCCGTCGCCTCTCGGCCGGCGCGGATTCCACCATCACGCCGATCTTCGCCGGCGCCTTGGCGGCGCTGGCCACGCTGGGCTCGCCCCGCTACGTCGAGCTCGCCACGGCCCTGGCGCTGCTGGTGGGGAGCATCGTGGCGCTATCCGGGCTGCTGAAGCTCGGATGGATCGCCGACTTTCTGTCGCGGCCGGTGATCACCGGATTTCTCGCGGGCATCGCCGCGCACATCGTGCTCAGCCAGGCGCCCGCGTTGCTGGGCCTGCCGGAAGAGTCCGGAGACGTCTACCACCGACTCGCCGCGATGAGCCGCCAGCTCGGCGCCTTCAATCCAATCGCTCTGGCTATCGGCGTCGCGGTCCTGGCCGCCACGCTCGGCGCGGAAAAGCTCAATCCGCGCATTCCCGGCGCCTTGATCGGCCTCGTCGGGGCCACGCTGGCCAGCCGGGCTTTTGGCCTTGCCGGACTGGGGGTCGCGGTGCTCGGCGTTCCGAGCGGCGGTTTGCCGCCGGTGGGCGTTCCGGCGCTCGGCTTGGAGACCGCCCTGCCCCTGGTCGGCCTCGCCGGCGTCATCTCGCTGGTGGTCATGGTGCAGACAGGGGCCACGAGCCGCTCGTTTCCCGACGACGGCGAGGCGGACGTCGATCGCGACTATGTCGGCGTGGGAGTCGGCGGCGTGCTGGCGGCGCTCGCAGGCGCCTTTCCCGTGAACGCCAGCCCGCCACGCACGGCCGCCGTCGCCGCCGCCGGCGGCCGCACCCAGGTCGCGGGACTCGCGGCGGCCGCCGCAGTCGCCGCGCTGGCGCTGTTCGGCGCGGGGCTGATGGCCGAGACCCCGACGGCGGCGCTGGCCGGGGTGTTGTTCTTCGTCGCCCAGCGGATCTTCCACGGCGACGACCTCATGCTGCTGATGCGCCGGGCGCCCGGCGAGTTCGCCCTGGCGGTGCTGACGATGCTGTTCATCGTGCTGCTCCCGATCCAGACCGGCGTCGCCATCGGCATGTTCCTGTCGCTGGTGCATGGGGTCTACACGATCACGCGGGTGCGGCTGATCCCGTTCCGGCGCACGCCCGGCACCACGGTGTGGTGGCCGATCGCGGCGGATCATCCGGGCGAGACGGCGCCCGGCGTGCTGGTGTTGGGCTTCCAGGCGCCGTTGTCGTTCCTCAACGCCTACAGCTTCCGCCGCGACGCGCTGCAAGCGCTGGCGCCGCCGCGGGACCCGCCGAAGCTGGTGGTGCTGGAGTCGAGCGGGATCGTCGAGATCGACTTCACCGCCGCGGCGATCCTCAACGAGGTGATCGACGAGGCTCACGCTCGGCGCATCGACTTCGCGGTGGCGAGGCTGGAATCAGTGCGCGCCGAAGCGGCGTTCAAACGCTTCGGCGTGCTGGAGCACCTTGGCGAGGGCCGCGTGTTCCCAAGCGTCGAGGGGGCGATCCGGACGCTGGCGCCGGCCGGCTAGCCCATCCGCGCGGCGTCACCTGGCTCGGCGCGGCTATACCCGGCCCAGCGGGCGATTTCCTCCGACCGGCGAGCCGGCGGCATCGGCCTGCCTGGGCGGCCGGTCACGACGTCGCCTCCGCGGGCGACCTCGACGAACAGGGTTAAGGCGCGATTAACCCTGTTTGTTCACCTTAATCCGCGACATGACTCTCGACGACATTCCTGTCTTCGCGACGCTGAAGAGCCGGATGAACTACCTGGCCGATCGCCAGCAGGTGATCGCCCAGAACGTCGCCAATTCCGACACTCCCGGCTACACGCCGAGGGACCTGAAGCCGTTCACCGTGCCCTCGGCCGGCGGGGCTGGCGCATTGGCGCTGGCGCCCGTCGCCGTCACGCTGACGTCGGCGATGCATATCGCGCCGCCGACGACCGCCGGGGCGAGCGCCGCCGGCAAGCCGGTCGATTCGCCCGACTCCGAGACCACCCTCAACGGCAACTCGGTGGTGCTCGAGGAAGAGATGATCAAGATGGGGCAGGCGCGAACCGACTACGACGCCGCGGTGAGTTTTTACGAACAGAGCCTGCAACTCATCCAGTCGGCCGCTAAACTGCCCTCAGGAAGCTGATTGAATCATGGCCGATCCCAGTGTCCAGCCCACCAACGTCGCCATGGCCGTCGCGGCCTCCGCGCTCAAGGCGCAGCAGGCGCGCATGCAGATCATCGCCGAAAACATGGCCAACGCCGACTCAACCTCCGAGACGCCTGGCGGCGACCCGTACCGCCGGCAGGTGCCGGTGTTCACCCCCACCACGTTGGCGGGCGGCGCCACGGGCGTGAAGATGAGCCGCGTGGTCGGCGACCAGTCCGACTTCCGCACCACCTTCGCTCCGGGCCAACCGGGCGCCAACGCCCAGGGCTACCTGAAGATGCCCAATGTCGAACCGCTGACGGAGGCGCTCGACATGCGCGAGGCGCAGCGGGCCTACACCGCGAACATGAACGTGATCGAGACGGCCCAGGACATGGACCAGACCACGCTCGGGATCATCAAGAAGTGAGCCTCTGAGCCATGGTCGCCCCGCTTCTCGCCGCCAAGGCCTATGCCGCGGCCCAGGACATCGCCGGTCCGGCGATGGCCGGGACTGCAGCCGCGCCGGGCGGTCCCGACTTTGGCCAGATGGTCAGCCAGGTCGTCAGCCAGGCGGTGACCGACTCCCGCGCCGCCGAGGCGCAGATGTCGGCGCAAGTGCAGGGCAAGGTGAGCCTGGTCGACGTCGTCACCGCCATCTCCTCG
The DNA here is from genome assembly GCA_035504785.1 of Caulobacteraceae bacterium. Taxonomy (GTDB): domain Bacteria; phylum Pseudomonadota; class Alphaproteobacteria; order Caulobacterales; family Caulobacteraceae; genus Acaudatibacter. Next base: position 3,202 of record DATJRL010000284.1, on the reverse strand, counting down.
GCTCAGACCAGCCTCTCTACCATGATCGCGGTGCGGGATCAGATGATCCAGTCGTACCAGCAGATCATGAACATGCAGATCTAGGCGCGCCCGGCCCGGAACGGCTTTTCCTGGCGGTCGCCGCGCGCTGCGATAAAACACCGCCTGGTCCCGCTGCCGGGCCGAAGCGGGTCGAGGCATGGCGGGGCCGATCATCGAGCTGAAGGACGTCGTCAAGCGCTACGGCGCCCTGGCGGCCGTGAACGGCGTCTCGCTATCGATCGAGGCGGGATCCTTCGTCGCCCTGCTGGGCGGCTCCGGGTCGGGCAAGACCACGGCGCTGAAGACCATCAACGGGCTGGTCGCCGCCGACGCCGGCGAGGTGCGCGTCGAGGGCAAGCTGGCGGCGAGCCAGCCGGGCTGGGCGCTCCGGCGGCGCATCGGCTATGTCTTCCAGGAGATAGGCCTCTTTCCGCACCTCACTGTCGCCGAGAACATCGGGGTCGGGCCGAAGCTCGCCGGCTGGCGTCCGGCCGAGATCGCCGCCCGCGTGCAGGACCTGCTCGAACTCGTCGCGCTGCCGCAAGACGTCGCGGGCCGGCTGCCCGGGGCGCTTTCCGGCGGCCAGCGGCAGCGGGTCGGCGTCGCCCGCGCCCTCGCCGCCAAGCCGGCGATCATGCTGATGGACGAGCCCTTCGGCGCCCTCGATCCGGTGACCCGCGACGCGCTCAGCCGCGACTATCGCGCCCTCCACGAGCATCTCGGGCTCACCACGCTGATGGTCACCCACGACGTTTGGGAAGCGCTGCTGCTCGCCGATCGCATCGTCGTGCTCAGCGAAGGCCGCGTGCTGGCGGACGCCTCGCCCGCCGTGCTCCTCGCCGGCCATCCGGACGCGCGGGTGCGGGCGCTGATGGACACGCCCAGGCGCCAGGCCGAGCGCGTTCGGGCGCTGGAAGCGGGCGGCGCCTGATGGACCCGCGCGTCGCCGCCGCCTGGGCGTTGCTGCCCGACTATCTGGGTCAGCACGTCCTGGTCAGCGCCAGCTCGCTCGTCCTGGGCCTCGCCGTCAGCCTGCCGCTCGCGGTGGCGGCGAGCCGCAGCGCGGCGCTGCGTTGGCCGACGCTGGCCGCGGCGAGCCTGGTGCAGACGATCCCCGGTCTGGCGCTGCTGGCGCTCTTCTACCCGCTGCTGCTGGCGCTGTCGGCGCTGAGCAGGACCCTGTTCGGCCACGGCTTCGCGGCGCTCGGCTTCCTGCCCTCGCTGCTGGCGCTGAGCCTCTATTCCATGCTGCCGATCCTGCGGAACGGCGTGGCCGGCCTCACCGGCGTCGACCCGGCCGTGGTGGAGGCCGCCAAAGGCGTCGGCATGACCGACCGCCAGCGTCTCTTCACCGTGGAGCTGCCCCTGGCCGCGCCGGTGATCATGGCCGGGGTGCGCACCGCCGCCGTCTGGACCATCGGCGCGGCGACCCTGGCGACGCCAGTCGGGCAGACCTCGCTCGGCAACTACATTTTCTCGGGCCTGCAGACCGAGAACTGGGTGTTCGTGCTCTTCGGCTGCGCCGCCTCGGCCGGCCTCGCGCTCATCGCCGATCAGCTGCTGGGCCTGATCGAGAGCGGCCTGGCCAAGCGCCGGCGGTGGCGGGTGGCGACCGGCGCGATCGGCCTCGCCATCGGGACCCTGGTCGCGCTCACGCCGCTCGTCGGGGTGGGCGGCGGCCAGGCGCGCTACACGATCGGGGCCAAGAACTTCACCGAGCAATACATCCTCGCCGACCTGATCGCCGACCGGCTGGAGGCCGAGGGCGCGGTCGTGTCACGCAAGGACGACCTCGGCTCCAGCATCGCCTACGACGCCCTCAAGGCGGGAGAGATCGACGCCTACGTCGACTACTCCGGCACGCTCTGGGCCAATGTGCTGAAGCGCACCGACAACCCGGGCCGCGCCGCGGTGCTGGCGGAGCTGACGCGAACGCTGAAGGCGCGCGACGGCGTCGTCGTGCTGGGCTCGCTTGGGTTCGAGGACGCATACGCGCTAGCCATGCGCCGCTCGCAAGCCGAAGCCCTCCACATCCGGACGCTGGACGACCTCGCCGCCCACGCGGGCCAGCTGACCCTCGGCGCCGACCTGGAGTTCCTGTCGCGTCCCGAGTGGCGGTCGGTGCGCGAGGCTTATGGCCTCGCGTTCAAGCGGCAGGTGCAATACCAGCCGACGTTCATGTACCGGGCGCTGGAGTCCGGTCAGGTGGACGTGATCTCGGCCTTCTCCAGCGACGGCCGCATCGCCGCCGACGACCTGGTGCTGCTCGCCGATCCGCGCCAGGCGCTGCCGCCCTACGACGCCGTGCTGCTCGTCTCGCCGAAGCGGGCGGCGGACCCGAAGCTGGTGGCCGCGCTGCGACCGCTCGTCGGGGCGATCTCCCTGACGGAGATGCAGCGGGCCAACCTCAGCGTCGACCGCGACAAGGCGTCCCCCGCCCAGGCCGCGAAGATCCTCGCCACGCAGCTCGACCAGCAGGTCGGGGCAAGACTCCATTAACCACGTTTGGCCGATCCTGGGGGCACATCGAATTCCCCCAATCGGAGGCTTGCGCATGAACGGCGCCGAGGTTCTCGACATCGGTCGCGACGCCATCTGGCTCACCATCCAGCTCTGCGCGCCGGCGCTGGTGGTCAGTTTGATCGTGGGGGTGGCGATCGGCCTGATGCAGGCCCTGACCCAGATCCAGGAGGCGACCCTGGTCTACGCGCCGAAGATCGTGGCGATCTTCCTGTCGCTGCTGGTCTTCCTGCCCCTGATGGGCGCGCTGCTCACCGGCTTCATGCAGCACATCGCCGCGCGCATCGCCACGCTCTGAGCGTCGCGGGTGGAGCCCTACGCCACCGCCCAGCAGCTCTTCGCCGGCGGCCTGGTCTTCGCCCGGATCGGCGCGATGGTGATGGCCATACCCGGGCTCGGCAACAGCGCGCCCATGCAGGTGCGGCTGGCCTTCGCCGTGCTGCTGTGCCTGGTGGTCACGCCGGCGGTCTATTCGCTGCTGCCGGCCATTCCCGACGACCTCGGCGACCTCGCCGGAGATGTCGTGCGCGAGGTGCTGATCGGCCTCGCCATCGGCGCGATCCTGCAGACGTTTCTCTCGTCGATGGCCATCGCCGGCGAGGTGGTCTCGATCGAGACCACCCTCTCTTTCGCCCAGACGGCCAGTCCCGACACCTCCCAG
>DATJRL010000283.1:0-4431 GCA_035504785.1 Caulobacteraceae bacterium | reverse complement strand
GATCTTGAGCACGCGGCCGGCCTCGACCACCTGGCGGGTCATGTCGATGTCGGCGGCGGAGGGCGTCGGATCGCCTGAAGGGTGGTTGTGGACCAGGATCACGGAACTCGCGGATAGTTCCAGTGCGCGGCGCATCACCTCGCGCGGATAGACCGGGGCGTGGTCGACCGTACCCTCGTTCATGGTCTCGTCGGCGATCAGCTGGTTCTTCTTGTCGAGGAACAAGACCCGGAATTGCTCGCGCGCCTCGTGCGCCAGCGCGGTCTTGGTGTAGGCGACGAGCGCGCTCCACGACGTGATCACCGGCCGGGCCGCCACCTCGCCGCGGCCGATGCGCAAGGTAGCCTCGTGCAGCAGCCGTAGGTCGAGCGCCACCGACGGGCCGACGCCCTTCACCGTGCGCAGTTCCTCCGGCCGCGCCGCGAGCACGCCGGCGAGACCGCCGAACCGATCCAGCAGCGCCTTGGCCAGCGGCTTCACATCGCCCTGCGGCAGGCTTCGGAACAGCAGCAGCTCCAACAGCTCGTAGTCAGGCAGCGCGCCCGGCGCCGCGGCCGCCCGCGCCCTCAGCCGCTCCCGATGTCCCAGATGATGCGGCGTCGGCCCCCGCTCGGCCGCCAGCCAGGCGCGGTCGAAACTGGTGGCTTCCTGGACAGAGGCAGGGCGCGGCATGCGCCAATAGTTCATGGTTTGTTCGGACTGACAAGCCCCCTTGGACGAGCCTCACACCGTATCCATCCGCTGCGCCACCGCGTTGAACACCCGCGGCGGCACACGCCATTCCGGCCGCTCGTAGAGGGCGCGGATCTCGCCGAAGTGAGGGTCGGGATCGAGGCTCAGCGGCGCGGCGGCGTCGAAGGCCTCTAGGGTCTCAGGCGACGGCTCCTGGCCGGGCTCCCACATCGCGCCCCAGACGTCCCAGGGCAGCATCTCCATGTTGTTGAGCGCCGCGATGTCGCGCACCAGGTTGCCCGCCACGAACCACAGGCCGTGCATGTCCATGATTCCGAACGTCGTCGGGTCCGCCTCGCCGGCGCGGCAGCGGCGCCAGGCCTCGCCGCCGACCAGAAAGGCGTCGCGCGGCACGTCCAGCGGGTCGAAGCGCGGTTTCAGCGCCGCCCGTTGCACTGCATCGAGCTGCGCGTCGCCGAGCCTCCACGCGGCGCCGTCCCAGTACTCCACCACCCAGTGATCCACGGGTGTGCCGTCGAAGTAGAGAGCGAACCCGCAGCGCGCCCGCGCCGGCACGCCGGCCCGGCGCAGCAGCGCGCTCGCGAGCACCGAATGGTGGCGGCAGTTGCCGGTGAACTCGCGCTCCGGCGGCCGGGCGACGGCCAGCGGCGAGGGATCGAGCCGGCGAATGAGCTCCAGCATGTACGACGCCGATCGGGTGTGGGTCTGCTTCTCCCGCTCGGGAGTTAAGGTCTGGCCGTAGGCCTGCGCCCAGAACGGGTGCATGACCACGCCCTGCACCAGGCTGAAGACGCCGGCCACGTCGGCGGGCGTGGCTTCGAGCTCCGGCGGCAGATCGGTCATCTTGGCGGGCGCCAGGTAGAAGGCGCGGACGTCGGCGGGCGAGGCGGCGGCGAAGGTCGGCATGACGACAGTCTGGCGCCAGAGAACGCCGTTGTCTTGACCGCGATTGCAGCGCTCAGGCCGGAGGGTCGGTCGGTAGCGCGCGCAATGCCTGCAGCGCAAATTTGGCCGAGTCCCGCATGCGGTTGAAGAACTCCAGAAACCGCGCGAGCTCGGCCTCGTCATAGCCGGCGAGTCCCGCCATCGCCGCGCGCCCCATCGGCTCGTAAAGCGGCATGCCGCGCGTCACGGCGGCGGGAAGGCCGCGGACCATCACCTTTCGCCGGTCCTCGGCGTCACGCTCGCGCCGTGCGAGTCCCGCTCGCTCCAGACGGTCGATCACCCCGGTGATCGCGCCGGTGGTGAGGCCGGTCGCCTCGGCGAGCGCGCCCGCCGTCACCGGACCTCGCAGCAGCACCACGTCGAGGCACTCGATGTCGACAGTCGTGACGCCCAGCCGCTGGGCTACGGCCTGGCTGTAGAGCATGCCAAGCCCCGACGCCTCGCGCATGACCAGGTTGAGCGCCTGCACCAGCGCTTCACGGTCGATCGATGGGGTTGACGCGTCTCTCATCGTCCCTTAGTTCAAATATATCTTATCACCTAAGATAACGAGCCAGTAATGGAAATGCGACCGAGACGCCACGTCAAGGCCCAACGGGCCCCGGGCATGGAGGGCCGCATCGCCGACTGGTATGCGAAGAACACCGGCAAGAGTCTGTTCGAATTCACCGATCTGGCCAAGCGCCTCGCCGCCGAACTGGGCCCGGACGCAAGCGTGCTCGAGATCGCGCCGGGGCCGGGCTACCTCGCCGTGGAACTGGCGAAGCTCGGGCCGCGCGCGATCACGGGTCTCGATATCAGCCACTCGTTCGTTCGCATCGCCGGCGAGGTCGCGGCCAAGGCCGGGGTCAGCGTCGACTTCCGGCAGGGCGACGTCGCCGCCATGCCCTTCGCCGACTGCGCCTTCGACGCCATCGTCTGCCGCGCCGCGTTCAAGAACTTCGGCGATCCCGACAAAGCGCTGGCCGAGATGCACCGCGTGCTCGCGCCGGGCGGCAAGGCCTTGATCATCGACCTGCGCAACGACGTGTCGGACGAGACGATCGACGCCGAGGTGAAGACGATGCGGATGAAGGGCTTCGACGCCTTCATCACCCGGCTGATCTTCAAGTACGACCTTCGCCGCCGCGCCTATCCCCGCGCCGCCCTCGAGGCGATGATCGCAGCTTCGCGCTTCGGCGGCGGCGAGATCCACGAGGTCGGCGTCGGTTACGAAATCTATCTCACCAGGTGACGCGGCGTCGGTCCTAGGTTCCGCGCCGCGGATCGCCTACGTATGCGTCGACACGCCCGCGACGGAGCCGCGCCATGGCCGACGACACCTCCTCCCCGCCCAATGATGGCCAGCCAAACGTCGGGTTCCCGGCCATCATGCAGTTCACGCCGCTCAACCCGGCGTATCGCGAGGACCCCTACGCCGTACTGGCGGAGCTGCGCGCCCGCTGCCCGGCGCTGCGAGACGAGGCGTTCGGCAGCGTCATCCTCACCCGCTACAACGACATCCGTCCGCTGGTCTCGGACCTCACCATGTGGCGCGACCCGCTGCGCGGCGAGGAAAGCGTGATCCAGCGAATGCTGGCCGGGAACGAACTCTCGGAGGGTCCGCGCAGCGAATCCTCCAGCATCCTCACCCTCGACGATCCCGACCACGCCCGCATCCGTCAGCCGCTGGCGCAGGCGCTCTACGCGCGCGTCGCCAGGTTCAGGCCGGAGGTCGAGCGCATCGTCCGCGAGACGCTGGATGCGATCGACACGTCCGGTCCGTTCGATCTGATGACGACGTACTGCGTCCCGATCCCCATCGACGTGATCGCCTCGATCCTCGGCGTCGATCCGGGCCGGCTCGGCGAGTTCCGCACCTGGTCGGAAGGCGTCATCCAGAGCCTCAACCCGTTCCGCAACGAAGACCAGACCAAGGAGATGGAGCGCTGCAGCGAGGCGCTCAACGACTACTTCGTCCGCCTGATCGCCGAGCGGAAGGCCGACCCGCGCGACGACCTGATCAGCGACATGACCAAGCTGCAGGCGAGCGGCCTGGAGGTGAACGACGTCGAGCTCCGCATCAATCTCTCGGCGCTGCTCATCGGCGGCAACCTCACCACCACCGACCTGATCGGCAACGCGGCGCGGCTGTTGCTGAAGAACCCGGACGAACTCGCCAAGCTCAAGGCCGATCCGGGCATCATCAACGCCGTGGTCGAGGAGGCGCTGCGCTACGAGCCGCCGGTGGACGCCACCGGCCGCGTCGCCTCGCGCGACATGGAGGTGAGCGGCTGCCCGGTAAAGCAGAAGCAGGCCTTCACCGCCTTCCTGCGCGCCGCCAACCGCGACCCCGAGGTGTTCGAAGACCCGGATCGCTTCGACGTGAGCCGGCCGAAGAAGCCGCACGTGGCCTTTGGCGGCGGCGCCCATATCTGCATCGGGGCGCCGCTGGCCCGGCTGGAGGCGCAGGTGGCGCTGCTGCGCCTGTTCGAACGCTTCCCCAACCTCGCCCTCGCCGACCCCGACGCCGCGCCCGTCTGGCGCACCCTGCCGTTCTTCCGCGGCTTGGAGCGGCTGGAACTCGTCGCTTAGCCGCGGCCGCCCCGATCCCGCTCACCCTGGCGAAGGCCGGGACCCAGGCAGGACTCCGGGCGACAGCGCGAGCGGCGCGGGCCTTTTCACCACAAAGACACGAAGGCCATGAAGGCGCGCTTCGCGGGCAGCCGATCTCGAAGCGCGGTCGCGATGACTGGCGGCGCGTGCCGCGCCCTTTGTGTCCTTCGTGTCTTTGTGGTTTCTCTTCTCCTCCTG
>DATJRL010000282.1:0-3524 GCA_035504785.1 Caulobacteraceae bacterium | reverse complement strand
GTCGCCGGCCTTCACGTCCAGGCCGGGTTGGGTGAGGGGGCTGCGATATTCCTCGCGCGTGTTGTCGCCCGGATAGATCCGCTCGATGCGATAGCGGCCCGAGGCGGGGTCGAGGGCGAGGTCCGCGCCCAGCAGGGCGCTCTGCACCTTGGGCCCGGTGTCCCCATCGTCACCGCCGCCGACGTAGGTGTGGGAGTTGCTCATCTCGCCCAGCATCTCGCCGATCAGATAGTTCAGATCTTCCCGTGAGCCGAGCTCCGGCAGGAGCCTGGCGTAGCTGTCATGCACGGCCTGCCAGTCCACCCCGTTCATCACCGGCGAGAAGAACAGGTCGCGTTCGAGCCGCCAGGCGTTCTCGAACATCTCCGCCCACTCGGCCTTGGGGTCGACGATCAGGCGCAGACGGGCCAGGTCGAGTTTCTCGACCCTGTCCGGATCCTTGGTCGCGTCCTTGCGAGTCTCCAGCACGGTGTAGTCGGCTTTGTGCCGGATCAGCACGCGCCGGCCGTCGAGCGAAAGCGAATAGGCGTCGACGTCCTGAGTCACCACCTCGTCCTTGCGCGTCTTCAGGTCGAAGAAGCGCAAGGCGGACTTCTCGCCGTTCAGCGTCCCGTTGATCAGGCTGAGCGGCTGGGTGAGGTAGAAGATGCGGTCGTCCCGCGCATCCATCTGGGCGATGTCCGCCGGCTCGATCGGCAGGGCTACGGCGCGGGCCATCATGCCGTCCAGGTCGATGTGGATCGGCGTCAGAGGACCGATCCGATCCGGCGGGGCGACGCCGCCTTGCGCCTCCTGTGCGCCTTCCCGGCTCGAGGTCGCCGGCGGGATCTCGCCGGCCGCGGTCAGACTGGGCGCTTCGGGCGCTGGCCCGGTGTCCGCCTCGTCGGAGCGCGGCGCCACGGGCGAGACCGTGGAGCGGGCAAGGGGGATGGCGTAGATCCCGAGGGACTTCAGGATCGCGAAGTCGAATTCGTTCTCCGACGGCACCGGGTTCTCGTGCCGGTTGGAGACGAAATAGAGGTACTTGCCGTCCGGCGACCATGCCGGGTTCATGTCGATGCTGCCGCCTTCGCCCAGGCGCGTGGTGCGGCCGCTGGCGATCTCGGTCAGATAGAGGTCGCGCCGGACCAGATCGGCCGCCATGCTGTAGGCGATCCACCGCCCGTCCGGCGAGAAGGCCGCGTCGTGGATCTCGCCGATCTTGTCCCGCGCGATCATCCGCGGTTCGCCTCCGCTCGTCGGGACCAGCCACAGGCGATGCTCGCCGTCCGCCACGGCCAGCAGCTTGCCGTCGGGCGAGAAAAGCGGGGCGTAGAAGTATCCGCTCTTGAAATGGGTGAGCACGGTCTCCGGGCCGCCCTCGGCGGGACGGATGGCGACCTGCTGGGATCCGCCGACGTCGGTGGTGTAGGCCACCAGCTTTCCGTCCGGCGACCAGACGGGGTGGTCTTCGTCCACGCCCGGCGTGCCGGTGAGGTCGCGCGTGGCGCCGTTCTTGGTCGGGACGCTGAAGATGTCGCCGCGCGCCGAAAACAGCGTCCGCTGGCCATTCGGAGCGAGGGCGAAGTCTGGGTCGCCGGCGGCGTCCTTGTCGCGGACCTGGTCCTTGACCTGCGCGACGTGGCGGCGCGTACGCGGATTGTCGTCGGGGACGAGGACGGGGACCTCGCGCACCTGCTCGCTGGGCAGGTCCATCACATAGAGCTTGCCACCCTGCTGGAAAGCGATCGCGTCGCTCCCCAGGGCCGGGAAGTCGATATCGTAGTCGGTGAAGTGCGTGACCTGCCGGGTCTGCTTCGTGTCCTCGTCGTAGACCCAGATGTTCGCCCGCCGGTGTTCGTCCCGGTCGGCCAGATAATAGATCCGGTGGTTCCACCACATCGGCGAGGTGTTGGTCCCCGACCAGGTGGTGATCTGGGTCAGCTTCCGGCTGTTGAGATCGTAGGTGAAGACCTGCTGCGCCAGCCCGCCGCTGTACCGCTTCCAGGTGCGGAAGTTCCGGAAGATGCGGTTGTAGGCGATGGTGTGGCCGTCGGGGCCGAAGGTCGCCAGGCCCACGGCGGAATCGATCGGCAGCGGCGTCGGCTCGCCGCCCGCCACGGGGACCTCGTAGAGGTTCTGGATCCAGTCGTTCCAGGCGTCCCGCTTGGTCATGAACACCACGGCCCTCGAGTCGGGGGTCCAGGTGACCACCATGTTGTCTGGCCCGTGCCGACCGCCCGTGCCCGGCTCGGTCGCAGGATGGTAGGTCAGCCGCCGCGCGGCGCCGCCCGCGGCCGGGATCACCCAGATGTCGGTGCCGGCGTTGGAAGCTTCGGTGTAGGCAATCCATCTGCCGTCGGGCGAGACGCGCGGAAACATGTCCTGCCCTGGCGCGCTGGTGAGCCGCTCGGCCGTCCCGCCGGTCTTGGCGACCGACCAGACGTTGCCGTCGGCGACGAAGACGATCCGGTCTCCATAGGGCTGCGGGAATCTCGGCAAGGCCGCGTGGGCGGCGCCCGCCATCACGACCGCCGCCGCCGTCGCCAGTAACCGTCGATTCATACGCTAATCCCGCTCGTTGTGTGCGCTTACCTTAGGGACGGCGAAGCGTCGGACCCAATTACATCTTCGCCATGTCGCGGCTCTCTAGATCCGGTGCGCGGCCGGTCGCGCCATCCCGTACAGGGCGGCGCTCGAGGCGAGGATCGAACCCAGGATCACCGCCGCCATCGGCCGGGCGGTGCCGTCGGCGAAGATCGCCGTGAGGCTCGAGATCAGGGCGCCGGCGGCGAACGACGCCGCGCCCATCAGGGCGGAGATCGATCCCGCTCTCAGCGGATCGGTATTGAGGGCCGCCGCCTGCGTGTTGGCGCCGACCAGTCCGAATGAGGAGACGACGGCGAAGAGGGGAATGAGCACGCCCCACCTGCCGCCAAAGCCGGTGTAAGCGTCGACCGCCAGCACGGCCGCGAAGACGATCGAGGCCGCGCGCGAGCGCATCAGGATGTACTCGGGGCTGTGCGTATGCAGCAGGTGTGCGTTGACCTGGCTCATGCCGATCAGGCCGATCCCGTTGATGCCGAACACCACCCCGAACAGGCTCGGCGGGATGTGATAGGCGGTGATCAGCAGACCGGGCGAGGCGGCGATGTAGGCGAAAAGAGCCGCGCCGTTGAAAGCCCCGGCCAGGATGTAGCCCATCAGCATCCGGTGACGCAGCAGGGCCAGGTAGGCGCGGAACGGATGCTCGGACCTGGCCTTCGCCGCGGTCTCGGCCGATCTCGTCTCCCCTAGGGCGAAGAAGACCCAGGTCCCGGCGATGAGGCCGAACCCGGTCATCACTACGAAGATCGCCCGCCAGCTCACCAAGGCGAGCAGGCCGCTGCCGGCCAAGGGCGCAAGGATCGGAGCGAGGCCCATGACCAGCATGAGCTGGCTGAGGATCCGCGCCCCCTCCCGGTGCTCGAACCGGTCGCGCACCACGGCGCGGGCGATCACCTGGCCCGCACATCCGCCGAGCGCCTGCAGGAACCTGGCCACGA
>DATJRL010000281.1:0-2264 GCA_035504785.1 Caulobacteraceae bacterium | reverse complement strand
CAGGCCGAGATAACAAAAGCGATCCTACAGAAGACAGGTCTTGCTCTCGATCTCTCTGACGCTCGGGAACAGGCGCTGCCCTTCGAACCGATCGCACAGGCCGAGCAGATCAATTGGCAACGTATTCAGGGCCATGTCGATCTGGCGCTCGACCACCTTGCTGGTTTAGGCGAGCCGCAGCGACTTCGCGCCCTTGCGGACGAACTTATCAGCGACGCACGCGACGCGTGGCTCAAGACCGCCTGCGGACCAAAGGTCGCGGTCGAACCCCGCTCCACCCGCGACACCTTCTTCGCCCTGTTCCCCTACCTCGCCGCTGTCGACTCGCCGGCCGAGCGGCGCGAGCAGTCGCGGGTGTTCGACGCGGCCTTCGCCGCGCGGCTGGGCGGCGCGGACGCGGCGCTGCCCCAGGTCCACTCGTTCTACGAGGTGATGTCGGACGGCGGCCGCCACGACGGCCTGGTCGCGGCGGTCGCCTCGCAGCGCGCCGCCGGTCACCCGGTGAAGGTGTGGAGCTATTCGCCGCAAAAGCTGGAGTTCCTGCGCCCGCTCGGCGTCGAGCTGCCCAACGCCGCCGATGTCGTGCCGCGGGCGCTGTTCGACGAGATCGTGCGCGCCACCGAGATCCGCTACTTCAGCGACGTCTTCCGCTACGCCGTGCTCTACGAACACGGCGGCCTGTGGCTCGACAGCGACATCGTGCTGCTGCGGCCGTTCCCCTACCGAGGCGACCACTTCTTCAATCTGCAGTGGCGCAGCGGCGCCAAGGGCGAGCACTTCATCTGCGGCAACGTCATCCACGCGCGGCCGTTCAGCCCGCACCTTCGCCGGCTCTACGAGCTGTCGCTGCAGGGCTTCCATGACGGCGACAAGCGCGCCTTCGGCGAGGTGGGGCCGAAGCTCCTGTCCGACTACGTCGCCTCGGACGAGGGCGCGGAGCTGCGCGGCTCGGTCGCCAGCCCGATGTTCTTCAACTCGCTGGACTGGACCGAGATCGACCGCTTCCGCCAGCCGATGAGCGAGCTGGCCGACTTCCTGGGCGACGAGCGGGTGTTCGGCGTCCATCTCTGGACCGCCAAGCAGGATCCCAGCCGCCGCGATGACGAGGCCTCGCTGATCTCGGTCCTCTCGCAGCCGCAGTCGCGCTGGCCGTCGCTGATCGACCTCGCGGACCGCTTCGCCGTCGACAAGAACCGCCACACCGGCAACCACCACGCTTACGCCCGCGTCTACGACCGCCTGCTGGCCAGCCGCCGGCTCGCCACGCGCCGGATGCTGGAGATCGGCGGGCGGCAGACCCTGGCCGAGGACGACCGCGCGCCGGCGGCCTCGACCCAGTTCTGGCAGGCCTGTTTCCCCTTCGCCCACGTCTTCGGCGCGGACCGGTGGGACGCCTCGCATCTGAACGACGCGCGCTTCACCGCGCTGGCCTGCGATCTGGCCGACGCCGGCCAAGTCCGAGAGTTGGCGGGGCGCTTCGAGCCCGGTTCGCTGGACGTCATCGTCGACAACGGCAGTCACGCCTCGCGCGAGCAGCAGCTGGCCCTCGGCGAGCTCTTTCCGCGCCTGGCCGGCGGCGGCTGGTACGTGATCGAGAGCCTCGACTGGCAGCCGCCCGGCGAGGATCGGGCGGAGATCGCCCTGACCAAGGACCTGTTGCGCGATCTGCAGGCCCACGGCGCCCCGCGCGGCCCCGACCCCTACGGCGTCGCCGAGCTGCGGGGCGACATCGCCGAGATCCTGTTCTTCGACAGCCACTACGAACTGACCCGCGCCCGCCTGATGGGCGGCCTCGTGGCCATCCGCAAACGCGGAGGTCGCGTCTTTGACCGCTGAAGGTTACGAGCCTGAGCTTGGATCGGCCGTCCAGGAGCCCAGCCCGGACCAGCTGTTGGCCCAGGCACGGGCCCACTGGGAGGCCGGACGGTTGGCGCAGGCCGCCGAGTTTTACGTCCGGCGCGCCGATGCCGGTGGCGATTGGGACTCCTGGCACAGTCGTCTGCAGGCAGCCCGCTGCCGCCGGGAGCTGGGCGACAGCGCCCAGTTCCTCCGTCTTGCGCTGGAGGCGTTCAACCAACGCCCCAGCCGAGCCGAGCCGCTCTACGATCTGGCGCGCTTCTACCGCGAGCGGTCGATGTATGGGGCCAGCTGGCTATTCTGCGAGGCTGGATTCGCGATTCCGCATCCGGGCCCCAACGCGCCCTACCTTGAGCCGTACGTCTACGATGCGGGCCTGCTCGAGGAGTACTCAATCGCGGCCAACT
>DATJRL010000280.1:0-4278 GCA_035504785.1 Caulobacteraceae bacterium | reverse complement strand
CTGGACGCTGGCGCGTCCAGACACTTCCCCCTGAGGGGGAAGAGACTCAGGGATACAGCCCCCGCGCCGCCAGGATCGCCCGCGCCTGGGACGCGTCCTTGTGCACCTGCGCCACCATCGCCGGCACGTCGAAGTTTCCGGAGGCGTCCCTGAAGGTCTCTTCCGGGCGGAGGAACTCGATCAGCTCGGTATCGATCACCTCGCCGTAGATGTCCTCGTCGAAGTCGAACAGCCACACCTCCAGCCTGGCGTCGACGAGGCCGGTGGTGGGATTGACGCCGATGTTGGCGACACCGCCGCGGGTGCGGCCGTCCTTCAGGTGAGTGAGCGTGGCGTAGACCCCGAACATCGGGGCGACATACTCGCCCAGCGGCACATTGGCGGTGGGAAATCCGAGCTTGCGCCCCAGTTGGCGGCCCTTCTGCACCAGTCCCTCGATGGCGAACGGCCGCCCCAGCATCCTGGCCGCCTCGGCCGGCTTGCCGCGCTGCAAGAGCTCGCGCACCGCCGTCGAGGAGATCTTGATGCCGTCCGCCGCGTCCACCTCCTCGGTCACCGACACCGAGAAGCCGAACTCCTGGCCATAACGGCGCATCGACTCCGGTCCGCCGGTGCGGTCCTTGCCGAAGGTGACGTCGAACCCCACCGCCACGTGGCGCACGCCGAGCCCGCCGACCAGGATCTCCTTCACGAAGTCGCGATCCGAGAGGCCGGCCATCTGTTGGCCGAACGGCACCAGGTAGAGCCGGGCCACGCCCAGGGACTCCAGCGCCCGGGTGAGTTGGTGCTGGTTGGTCAGGTGGAACGGCGGGCTCTCGGGGTGGAACAGCCGCTGCGGGTGGGGATCGAGGCTGCCGACGCCGAGCGGCGCGCCGATGCGGGCGGCGGCCTTGGCGGCGTCGGCGATGACGCGTCGGTGACCCGGGTGCAGGCCGTCGAAGTTGCCCCAGGCGATCGCCGCGCCGCGATCGACCTCGGCGAGGCCGCGCCAGTTGTGGAACACCTGGAAGTTGGTGGCGCGGGCGTTCATGCGGCCGGGTTCTCCGAGGGGGCGCGCTTCGAGGCGATCACCACGGCCTCGCCCTCGGTCACGGTCTTGCCGCCGACCTCGCAGACGGTGGCGAACGTGACCCGTCCGCGCCGCTCGTCGATGGCGGACACGGTGACCCGGGCGGTCACCTCGTCGATCCGCACCGGCCGGCGAAAGTTCAGGGTTTGAGAGACGTAGATCGCGCCTGGACCTGGCAACTGGCCGCCCAGCACCGCGGAGATGTAGCCGGCGCTCAGCATGCCGTGGGCGATGCGCCCGCCGAAACTGGTCTTGGCGGCATAGGCTTCGTCGAGATGCACCGGGTTGTCGTCGCCGGTCACCGCCGCGAACGCCTCGATGTTGTCAGCCGTAACGATGCGCTTGCGCTCGGCGCTCTGACCGATCGCCAGGTCTTCGAGGTAACGCCCTTCGAGGTGAGGCCCCGCGCTCATCGTCTCCTCTTTCCGCCCCGTTTTTAGCGAGTTCATCTCGGAAGGCGAGGCTTACCCGGCGAGAGTGTCCATCAGATAGGCCGCTTTCGCTCCAAGCGCGGCGAGCAGGCGCTCGGCGGCGGCGGGATCGAGACGCCCGTCGGGATCGCGCGTCTCGCCGCCGTGGATGCCGCCGGCGATGAACAGCGCATCCAGGCCCTGCGCCGCAGCGCCGGCGAGATCGGTGATGACGCCGTCGCCGATCGCCAGAACCCGCGCCTTCTCCATGGTCCGGCCCGCGAGTTCCGAGGCGCACGCCAGACTTGCCTCGTAGATCAACGGGTGGGGCTTGCCGGCCATGATCGCCGTCCCGCCCATCGCCTCGTACAGTTCCGCCAGCGCTCCGCCGCAGTAGATCAGCCGATCGCCGCGTTGGACCACGCGGTCCGGGTTGGCGCAGATCATCTCCAGGCCCCGCGCGACCGCGACCTCGAAGCGGGCGCGGTAGTCCTCCGGCGTCTCCGTCTCGTCATCGAACGGTCCGGTGCAGGAGATGAACCGCGCCTTGTCCAGCGGCGCGAACTCCAGGCCCAGGCCTTCGTAGAGCGGTGCGTCGCGGTCCGGGCCGATGGCGTAGGCGGGGCCTGGCGCCCGCGCGGCCAGCAGCGTGCGGGTCGCGTCGCCGGAAGTCACCAGCGCCGACCAGGACCCGCGCGGCACGCCGAGCCCGTCCAGTTGCACAGCCACCTCCGGCCAGGGGCGCGGCGAGTTGGAGATCAGCACCACCGGTCCTCGTTCGGACCGCCAGCGCGCCAGCGTGGCGCAGGGGCCGGGAAACGCCTCGCGCCCGTTGTGAATCACGCCCCAGACGTCGCAGAGCAGCACGTCGTAGCGGCCGGCAAGGTCGAAGAGACTATCCAGTTGTCGGATCATCCGGCCGCTTAAGGCCCGACCCGACGGCGTCCGTCAATCGTGGCTAGCCCGCCCGGCGCAGCGCCGCCTGCATCAGCTCGGCCGGCGGCGCGGCCTCAGCCAGCACCTGGTCGCGGATCGGGCGCGGTTCGCCGAACAGGTGGCCCTGGCCTAGCGCGATGTCGAGGTCGAGGATGTCGACGACCTGCCGCTCGCTCTCCACCTTCTCGGCCACCAGCTCGACGCCGTGTCGCCGGGCGATGGCGATGTATTCGCTGGCGGGGAACTCCGGGAGGGAGCGGAAGGTCAGATGGCCGTCGTGCTCCTCGATCTCGTCCAGCAGCACCGAGGCGGCGATCTTCACGAAGCCCACGTCGCAGCGCGCCAGGTCCAGGAAATCGACGTTCAGATCGGTGACCTTGTCGATCGAGAAGCGGAAACCAAGGTCGGCGAGCCGGCCCATATTCCGGGCTTGCAGGCCGTTGCGGGCGTTGAAGGCGCTCTGGCCGAGTTCGAAGATCACCAGGTCGGCCAGATCGCGGTTGCCGGCCAGGAATTCCATGAAGCGTGGGAAGAACGTCTCGTCCCCGAGGCTGGCCAGGGAGATGTTGCAGAAGATGCCGATCTTGCGATCCTGCTTGGCGAACCGCCGCACGATCTGCACGCAGCGGAAGAGCAGCAGGTTGTCGATCGCGGCGACCAGCCCGCCCGGCTCGGCGACGCTGAGGAACTCCGACGGCATCAGCACCCGGCCGGTCTCATCGCGCAGCCGCGTGAAGCTTTCGTAGTATTGGGTGCGGCGCTGCGGCAGGCTGACCACCGCCTGCAGGTAGAGATCGGCGCGGCCGGCTTCGAGCGCGCCGCGCACCGTGGTCAGCAGCGCCGAAGACAGCGGCGATGGCGCGGTCTGGGTCTCGATCGCCTCGAGCTGCAAGCTCAGCTGCTCGTTCAGGCGCTCGCCGAGCTGCTGGACCACGTCCTCCAGCACCTGGACCTCGTCGTAGATTTCCTCGGAGCGGCGCAGCACGTTGTCGCTCACCTGCTCGATCATCTCCGTGACCCGCGCCTGGATCTTCTCGATTTCGTCGGTGAGGATTTCGTTAGCTTCGCGCAGGGCGCCGACCTCGTCCTCCAGCCGCCGCCCCTCCAGGCCGCGACCGATCAGGCCGTGGATCGCGAAGCAGGCCGCCAGCGAGCCGATGAAGCCGCTGAGCGCCACCCCCGCGCCGCCGCCGATGCGCCAGCCGGCCAGCGCGATCATCAGCGACAGGCATATGTAGGCGCCGGTAAGCAGCGCCGTGGTCAGTCTGCGCATGGGGGCCCCGCCGTCGAATCGATTAAGCCGGCAGAGTATCGCCCTCTACGCAAGCCCAAGTCGAATGGTTAAAGCGCGCAGCCCTGCCGACGGCCCCTGGCGACGGCGCCCCCGAGATTCACGCATCTCTCGCCGAAGCGGCGGCTTGTCCTTCTCCCGCAAGGGGAGAAGGAGCTAGACGTCTCTAAAATATTGAAATTGCTGACAGTCCCCTGACGTGACAGGAGGGACGATCCGGGGTGGGAACGTCCGTTCCCCGTGGTTCTCTCGGCGGCCGATGGCCCGGTGAATAGCGGCGTGATAAGCCGGGCGACCACGGGTAGACAGCTCGAGCGGGTGCGCGTGACGGAAGCGACGGCGAGAACGGCGAGGAGGACGACCCCGGGCGCTTCAGCCGGGGCGATCCAGACCCATTACGACGTCGGCAACCGGTTCTACGAGCTGTGGCTGGACCCGACGCTCACCTATTCCTGCGCGCTGTGGGACGGCGAGGACGACACGCTCGAGGCTGCACAGCAACGGAAGCTCGCCTACATGGCCGACGCCGCCCTGGGCGCCGGCGCGCGGCGCGTGCTCGACATCGGCTGCGG
>DATJRL010000279.1:0-2458 GCA_035504785.1 Caulobacteraceae bacterium | reverse complement strand
ATCTGGCCGGCGATACGACGGGGGCCCGCCGGCTCTGCCAAGCCGTGTTGGCGCGGGAACCCGCGAACGCGGAGGCGCTTTATCGCCTGGGCCTGCTGGAGATGCAGGAAGGCCGGCTGGAGGCGGCGCTGGCGTTCATCGAGCGGGCTCGGAGCGCGGCTCCAGGCGCGACCCGCTATGGATTCGGCCTGGGCCAGGCGCTCTCGGGGCTGGGCCGCTATCCGGCGGCGGCGGCGGCCTATCGAAAAGTGATCGAGGCCGAGCCGCAATTGCCCGAGGCGCACTTCGGGCTGGGCTTGGTCCTGCAGGCCCGGGGCGACCTTCCGGCGGCCGTGGCGGCATACCAGGAAGCCCTCCGGCTCCGGCCGGAATTCGCCGAGGCGCTGAACAATCTGGGCAACTGCCGCCGGCAGCTCGGCCAGCTTCCCGAGGCCGAGGCCGCGTACCGCCGCGCGCTCGCCTTGCGGCCGAATTACGCGAACGCCATGAGCAACCTGGGGGCGGTCTTGCCGGCCCTGGGGCGGGCGGACGCGGCGGTGGCCCTGCTGGAGGAGGCCGCGCGACTCGAACCGAAGGCTCCCTCGCATCTCGTCAACCTCGGAGTGGCGCTCTGCGAGCGGCGCCGGTTCAACGACGCAGTCGCGGTCCTGGAAAAGGCGCTGGCGTTCGATCGAAGGATTCCCGAGGCGGCGTACAACCTCGGCCTTGCGCTCCATCGGCTGGGGCGAATCCGCGAGGCGGCGGACCAGTACCGCCGGGCCGTTGCCCTGAAGCCCGGCTACGCGGAGGCCTTCAACAACCTGGGCGACGTCTGCCGGGAACTCGGCGAATTCGACCCGGCGCTCGAAGCCTTCGCCGCCGCCACGAAGGCCGACCCCGCCTCCCCGGTCGCCTTCAACAACGCCGGTGGGCTGCTCCGCAGCCTGGGTCGGATGGAAGAGGCGGAGGCCATGCTCCGGCGCGCCCTCGCAATCGATCCGAATTCCGCCGCGACGCTCAACAACCTGGGCAACGTCCTGAAGGACTGCGGGGACCTGGCCTCGGCGGTCGACTGCTTCCGGCGGGTGGTGTCGCTGGATCCGGACGACGTGATCGCCCACAGCAACCTGGTCTACTCCCTGACCTTCCAGGCCGCCGACGGCCGCACGATCCTCGAGGAGGCCCGGAAATGGGATGCCCGCCACGGGGCGCCGCTGCGCCCGCTGATCCGCCGCCACAACAACGATCGGTCGGCCGAGCGGAGGCTGCGGGTGGGCTACGTTTCCGGCGATTTTCGCGACCACTGCCAGACGCTCTTCACGCTGCCGCTGCTTTCGAACCACGATCGCGAGGCACTCGAAATCTTCTGCTATTCGGGCGTCGAGCGTCCGGACGGGCACACCGCGCGCCTCGAGCGCCTCGCCGACGTATGGCGGAAGGTGCGCTACCTGGACGACGCCGAACTCGGCGAAGTCATCCGCCGCGACCAAATCGACATCCTGGTCGATTTGGAGATGCACATGGCGAACGGCCGGCCGCTCCTCTTCGCGCGCAAGCCCGCCCCGGTTCAAGTGGCCTGGCTCGCCTACCCCGCCACGACCGGAATGGGCGCGATCGACGCCGTGTTCACCGATCCCAGGCTGGCCCCGCCGGGCTCCGATTCGGACTATAGCGAGCGCGTGGTGCGGCTGGAGGACACCTTTTGGTGCTACGATCCGCTCACCGCGGAGCCGGGCGTCAACGCCTTGCCGGCCCTGGCGGACGGGCGGTTGACGCTGGCATGCCTGAACGCGCCGTGCAAAATTTCCGATCACGCGATCCGGATGTGGGGCGGGGTCATGCGCGCCTTGGAAAACTCGCGCCTGCTGATCATGGCGCCGCCCAGTTCCCATCGCGGCCGGCTGGAGGCGCGGCTCGCGGCGGAGGCGATCGCCCCGGAGCGCGTGGAGATCGTGCCGTTCCAGCGGCGTTTGGATTACCTGAGGACCTACCACCGGATCGACTTCGCCCTCGATACCTTTCCCTACAACGGACACACGACGAGCCTCGATGCGTACTGGATGGGGGTGCCGGTCGTCAGCCGGGCGGGCCAAACGGCGGTCGGCCGGGCCGGTCTCAGCCAGCTCTTCAATCTCGGCCTCGACGAGCTGGCGGCCGACGGCGACGCGCGCTTCGTCGAGACCGCCGTGGCACTGGGGAAGGACCTGCCGCACCTGGCCGCCCTGCGCCGGGATCTCCGTAGCCGGATGGAGCGCTCGCCCCTGATGGACGGACGCCGTTTCGCGAAGGCGGTCGAGCGGGCGTACCGCGAGCTGTGGCGGGATTGGTGCCGCGGGCCGGCAAATCGGGAGGGATCGCCCTCACCCGCGGGCGGGTGAAGCAATCCTAGGAGCTGACTTCGATCTCATCATAGCGATTGATGCGGTAGATGAGAAGCGAGACGGCCCAGCTCAGGACGAAGACCCCGATGATGCCGAAG
>DATJRL010000278.1:0-2082 GCA_035504785.1 Caulobacteraceae bacterium | reverse complement strand
GCCCAGGTGCGGCCGGGGGATCAGGTGCTCGAACCTTCCGCCGGCACCGGGCTGCTGGCCATCCTGGCCGAGGCCTGCGGCGGGCGCTTGACCCTGAACGAGCGGGCCGCCGGGCGAGCCGCCCTGCTCGATGGCCTCTTTCCCCTCGCGACGCGGACGCAGCACGACGCCGCGCACCTCCGCGACCTGCTGACGACCTCGGGCGCGTTCCACGTCGCGTTGGTCAACCCGCCCTTCCAGCACCTCGAGGCACACCTAGCGGCCGCCGTCGACGGCCTCGCCGACGGCGGCCGGGTGGCCGCGATCGTGCCGACGCGCCTGTTCGACGATGCGGCGGCGCTGCGCGCCCTGGCCGGGCGTGGCCGCATCGTGCTGCGCCTGGCCTTCCCGTCGCGCGCCTACGCCAAGCACGGGACCTCGGTCGAGACCGGGTTGCTGGTCGTCGATCGGGGCGCAGCGGGCGAGGCCCTGCCGGCGGTGATCGCCGCCGAGACCTTGGCCGATGCGGCCAAGGCGGCCGCGGCCGTCGCCCCGCGGCCGACCGCGCAGGCGCGGCAGTTCCGGGCCGTCAGCCCGGTCGCGATCCTGGTCCCCAAGGCCCGGGCGCTGGCGACGCCGGCGGGGCGCCTGGCCTTCCTCGCCGACACCGCCCCGGTCGCCTACGAGACCTGCGCCTGGTCGGGCGAGGGCCACGACGTCGGCCTCTACCAGGCCTACCGCCTCGGCCGGGTCCGCTTTCCGCAGAGCGCGCCTCACCCCTCCCCCCTGGTGGAATCCGGCCCAATGGCCTCGGTCTCCCCGCCGGCGCCGACCTACCGGCCGGTACTGCCGGCGAGGATCGCGAGCGACGCGCTGGTGTCCGACGCCCAGCTGGAGACGGTGATCTACGCCGGCGAGGCCCACGCGCAGGTTCTGCCCGGGGCGTGGATCCTCGGCGAGGCGCCGCACCAGGTCGTGCTGGTCAAGGACGACCACGATGGCGCGGTGCGTTTCCGCAAAGGCTTCTTCCTCGGGGATGGCACCGGCTGCGGCAAGGGCCGGGAGATCGCCGGCGTGATCGCCGACAACCTGGCCCAACGCCGCACCCGGGCGGTGTGGCTGTCGAAGAACGACGCCTTGCTCGAGGATGCCCGCCGCGACTGGACCGCGATCGGCGGCTCGGCCTCGGACATTACCCCGCAGTCGGCGTGGAAGCAGGCGGATGCGATCCGCATGGATCGGGGCATCCTCTACACCACCTACGCCACGCTCAGGCAGCCGGCCCGGGGCGATCGCCCTTCGCGGCTCGACCAGATCGTGGCCTGGCTGGGCGCGGACTTCGACGGCGTGATCGTGTTCGACGAGGCGCACGCCATGGCCAACGCCGCTGGCGGCGGCAAGGGCGCGCGCGGGGCGAAGAAGGCCTCCCTGCAGGGCATGGCGGGCCTCGCCCTGCAGAACCGGCTGCCGAACGCCCGCATCCTCTACGTCTCGGCCACCGGCGCGACCACGCCGGAGAACCTGGCCTATGCCGCGCGGCTCGGGCTCTGGGGCGGACCGGAAGCGCCTTTCCCCACGCGCGAGGCCTTCATGGACGCGGTCGAGACCGGGGGCGTCGCGGTGATGGAGCTGATCGCGCGCGAGCTGAAGGCCATGGGCCTCTACATTGCCCGCTCCCTGTCGTTCGAGGGCGTGGAATACGAGGCGCTGCGTCATCCGCTGACGGAGGATGACGTCGCCATCTGGGACGCGTGGGCCGACGCCTACCACCTCATCCACCAGAACTTGCGCGCGGCGCTGGAGGCGGTCGGCGTGACCGAGGACGGCAAACCGAAGTCCGGCCAGGCCGCTTCGGCGGTGATGTCGGCGTTCGAGGGCGCCAAGCTGCGTTTCTTCGGCCACCTGCTGTCGGGCCTCAAGGCCCCCTCCCTCGTGGCCGCGATCCGCCAGGACCTCGCCGCCGGCCGCGCCGCCGTGGTGCAGGTCGTCTCGACCAATGAGGCGGTGATGGAGCGCCGCCTGGCCGAGATTCCACCCGAGGAGTGGAACAACCTGGCGGTCGATCTGACGCCGAAGGACCAGGTCCTGGACTACCTCATGGGC
>DATJRL010000277.1:0-5978 GCA_035504785.1 Caulobacteraceae bacterium | reverse complement strand
TGGCGACGCCATCTCTTGAGCTTCTTCTCAAAGTCGATTGCGTCGCGGGCGTCTTCGAACCAGCGCATCCAGACGAGGCGGGTCAGATTGTAGGTTTTCGTGAAGCCAGGGATCGCGCCTTCGCGATGGTCTCTGATCCGGTTGGGCAAATTGGACGTCACTCCCACGTAGAGGGCGCCGCGGAGGCGGTTCGTCATGATGTAGACTGCGAAGGTCTTGGCGTCCGTCATGCGAGGCTAACCAGCACGAGGTCCCGGATAGCCGCTGCGCGGCTTCCGGGATGACATGGTTTGTTGTTGAGAGGGCCGTCGGCGGGAACGGCTCACCCCACGATGTCCTCCTCCCGGAAGAACTGCCCGATCTCCGCCTTGGCGTTTTCCGGGCTGTCGGAGCCGTGGACGGAGTTTTCGGTGAAGCCCTCGGCGAAGAGCTTGCGGATGGTGCCGGGGGCGGCGTTGGCCGGGTTGGTGGCGCCCATCACGTCGCGATAGCGCGCGACGGCGTTCTCGCCCTCCAGCACCTGCACCACGATCGGGCCCGAGGTCATGAAGCCCACGAGGTCGTCGAAGAACGGCTTGCCCTTGTGCACCTCGTAGAAGCGCTCGGCTTCGGCGCGCGTGAGCCGGATACGGCGCTGGGCGACGATGCGCAGACCGGCGTCCTCGATGACGGCGTTGATCCTGCCGGTCAGGTTGCGGCGCGTGGCGTCGGGTTTGAGGATCGAAAGAGTGCGTTCGGGCATTGGCGCCTTCTGGTCAGGGTCTGGCGAGTCGGGGAGTGCGCGCATATAACGGCCCAGTTGCCCGCCGCCAAGGCGGGCGAGCGAGGGGATTTCAGCGCGATGAGCGCCGCAGGGACTCGAAGTCGAGGCTAGAGCCGGGTGGCCTTAGGCCCTGACGCCGCACGGCTCACCGCCGGCGGCGCTTTCGCTCGTCGTTTCGGAATCCCCGTCAGAGTCCCCTCCCATGCTTCGCATTCAGGACCTCGTGTTCGACGCCTACGGGCGCCGCTTCTTCGACCAGGCGTCGGTGGCGCTTCCGCCCGGCGCCAAGGTCGGCCTCGTCGGCCGCAACGGCGCCGGCAAGACGACGCTCTTTCGCCTGATCAAGGGCGAGCTCTCCGCAGGCTCCGGCGAAATCCTGCTGCCCAAGACCGCCCGCATCGGGTCCGCCGACCAGGAGCAAGCCGCGACGCCGACGCCGCTGCTGGAGACCGTGCTCGCCGCCGACGTCGAAGGCGCCCGCCTCACCGCCGAGCTCGAGACCGCCGCCCCCGAGCATCTCGCCGAGATCTATGCGCGGCTCGCTCAGATCGGCGCGGACGCGGCCCCGGCCAAAGCGTCGGAGATCCTGGTCGGGTTGGGTTTCTCGCAAGACGACCTGGCGCGGCCGATGGCCGAGTTTTCGGGCGGCTGGCGAATGCGCGCCGCGCTGGCGGCGGCGCTGTTCTCCGAGCCGGACCTGCTGCTGCTCGACGAGCCGACCAACTTCCTCGACCTGGAAGGCGCGCTCTGGCTGGAATCGCGGCTGAGGCGGCATCCGTCGACCGCGCTGGTGATCAGCCACGACCGCGAGCTGCTGGACCGGTCGATGGACTTCATCTGCCACCTCGCCGACGCCAAGCTGACGCTCTATTCCGGCGGGTTCGCGCAGTTCGAGCGGCAGCGGGCCGAGCGCCTGGCGCTGCAGAGTTCGATGCGGGACAAGATCGAGATGCGCCGAGCGCACCTGCAGTCATTCGTCGACCGCTTCCGGGCCGGCACGAAGGCGCGGCAGGCGCAGTCGCGGCTGAAGATGATCGAACGCCTGGGCGCGATCCCGCCCGTGGTCGAGGAGGCGACCTCGCCCTTCCTGCTGCCCTCGCCAGCCAAGCCCTTGCCGCCGCCGCTGGTGCGGCTGGAGGGGGTGACCGCCGGCTACAGCGGCGTTCCGGTGCTCTCCGACCTCAACCTACGGCTCGATCCGGGCGATCGCATCGGGCTCCTGGGCGTGAACGGCGCCGGCAAGTCAACCTTCGCGCGGCTGCTGGCCGGCGACCTGGCGCCGATGTCGGGACGGCGGCTGCACGATCGGCGGATGAAGGTCGGCTGGTTCCACCAGCATCAGATCGAGGTGCTGGCGGCCGACGACACGCCCCTGCAGATCATGGGCCGCGCCCTGCCCCATCTGACCGAGACGCAAAGGCGCAGCCGCCTCGGCGCGTTCGGGTTCGGGGTCGAGCGAGTGACGACGCGGATCGAGGCGCTGTCCGGCGGCGAGCGGGCGCGGCTGCTGATCAACCTGATCGGACTGCATGCGCCGCATCTCGTCATCCTCGATGAGCCGACGAACCACCTCGACATCGACAGCCGCCGCGCGTTGCTCGACGCGCTCAACGACTACGAGGGCGCGGTGGTGCTGATCACCCACGACCGCGCGCTGATGGAGATGGTCGCCGACCGGCTCTGGGTGACTGGCGACGGGACCATCCGGCCCTTCGACGGTGACATGAGCGACTACGCGAGGATTGTGCTGGAGAGCGCCCGCGCCGGTCTCGCCAGGTCCGCGTCCGTCCCGAGGCCCGCGCCAAGCGCGACGCCCGCGCCGGCTGTCAAGGCGGCCGGGCCGCTGCGTCGGCGGCTCGATGCGGCCGAGTCCGATCTCGCCCGCGAAAGCGCGGCGCTGGCGGAACTCGAGACGGCGCTCTCGGATCCGTCGCTTTACGTCAAACGTCCAGGCGACATCGCCGGGCTGACCGAGCGCCGCGACCGGCTCGCGGACCGCGTGGCGCGCGCCGAGGCGGCTTGGCTCCAGGCGGCGGAAGCCTACGAGGGCGCGTCGGGCTAACCCTTTCCCCCGGAGGGGAAGGGTTCGATTCGGTCCGGTCTCGGCCCGATTCAGCTAGCCGTTCCGCGGGGCGTGGCCGGCGCGGGCGTGGAAGGCGTGGAAGCCCGGCGCGGCGCCGTGAACGAAATGATGCGCGTTGTCGCGCACGTAGCCGCCGCTCGGTCCGGCCCTATAGTAGAAGTAATCGTCCGGTCCCCAGTATCCATCGTAGAAGGGACCGTAGAAGTCGTCGTAGTAACCATCGACGTAGCGGTATGCGTAAGGGCCACCGTGATAGTAGGTGTCTTCGCAGGCGCCGAGTGACAGCCCAAGCAGGGCTACAACGGCAAGGGGCGCTAAGAACCTCATCTCTTAGCCTCATTCTTCGTTACGCCTGGATTGGCGAGATGCGGACAGAACGTCCGGTTGGCGAAGAAGGATGCTCCGGCGAAGCTCGGCGCCCTCAGCCGCAACGCACCGACGTCACCAGGCCCGTGTTGGCGTCGTAGACGACGGTCTGCCGGTACGGCACGAAGTCCTGGGTCATGACGCAGGTCGAGCACACCACACGCCGGCGCGAAGGGATCAGCGGCACCGGAATGTCGGTGCGTGGTTTGCCGACGAGGTACTGAAGCTCGGAGGCGCCGCAGGCGTCGCTTGCCGCCGGTTTCGGCGCGGGCGACGGCGCCGATAACTCGGGCGGCGGCGCTGGCGGCGGGGGCGTCCGTGGCGGGGCGGTCGTGGCCGCGGGCGCGGGCGGCGGCGTTTGCGACGACGGGGCGGCGCAGGCGGCCAGCGCCAGCACGATGAGCCATCCGGCCCTCGAGCCGCCTTGCATCACGCCTCCTTCCGCCATCCGCCTGTCTCTCCCTGTCGCCAGTACGACACCGCGCATCCCTGGCCCTTGAACGCCGTCCAGCGTCGCCGAGCTTCGGCGAGCGCGGTTTCATCGCGGCCGTCGAACAGCAGGACGCAGCGCTGGTAGGGCGAGATATCGCCGGATTCGGCCCCGTCGATGAGGAACAGCGCGTCGGCGCGGTTGGTGTTCGCCATCCCCGTGGTGATCAGGACCGGCTGACGCTCGGCCGATGGCTCGCCCTCCACGCCGTGCGGCAGGAACGAGTCGTCGCGCCAGCTCCAGAGCTGGCCGTCGAGATGCTCGACCCGATCCGCGCTGGTGGACCGAACCAGCGCCCGCCAGCCGCGCGCCAGGGTCTTGTCCAGCAGCTCCGGCAGCGCCTGATCGAGGCCGGTGCGCTCCAGGTGGTAGAACCAGACTTCGCAATCCATCAGACGATCTCGAGCGCCAAATCGGCGATCGCCGCTGCGACAGCGCCGGGATGGCTCAGCATCGCCAGATGGTGCAACGGCTCGCGCCGGACGGTCCAGCCCCTAAGCGCCGCCGCGGAAGCTTCGGCCGCATAGCCCTCGCTGAGCTGGAGGTAGGCGGCCGGCAACTGCGCCCAGCCCACGAGGTCCGGGGCGAGCGCTTCGAAGTAACCGAGCGGCACGCGCGGCAGTTCGGCGCAGAAGGCGGCGAGGGCGATCGGGTCCGGCAGGAGATTTGCGATGGCGCCTGGACCGAACCAGGCGTCCCAGGGCGGCAACGCGCCATCGCTTTCCAGGGCGCGAACGTGCGCCGCGAGCCCAGCGCTCACCGTGTCGAACCAACAGCGGCCTGGATAGGGCATAGCCGCGTCGACGAAGACGCTGCCGACCAGGCGCTCGCCCAGGCGTTCCGCGACGCTGGGGACGAGGCCGCCGGCGCCGCTGTGGGCGACGGTGACGACGGCGTCGCACTGCCCGAGCGAGGCGGCGACCCGTTCCGCCGCGCCGCCATACCAGTCGGGTCCGGACACGCCGCCGTAGTCGATCGCCACCGCGTCGTTGGTCCCGGACGCGAGGCGGGACGCAACCTGACGCCAGCACGACGGGCCGACGAGCGGACTGTGGATCAGCGCCAGCGTCGGCAGGACGTCAGCCTTCGTAGAACTGGGCCGAGAGTTGGTCGAGCAGCCGCACGCCGAAACCGGTGGCCCCGCTCGGGATCGTGGGCACGGTGGAGCCGGGCTTCCAGGCCGTTCCGGCGATGTCGAGGTGGGCCCAGGCGACCTTGTTGGTGAACTTCTGGATGAACAGGGCGGCGGTGATCGAGCCGCCGTCGCGCGGGCCGACGTTCTTCATGTCCGCCGAGTGCGCTTCCAGGTGCTTGTTGTACTGGGCCGGCAGCGGCATGCGCCACAGCGGCTCGTCGGCGGCCTTCGCGGCGGCCAGCAGGTTCTCGGCCAAGGCATCGTCGTTGCTGAACAGCCCGGCGACATCCTTGCCGAGCGAGATGACGATGGCGCCGGTGAGCGTCGCCAGGTCGACCATGAACTTCGGCTTGAACCGATCCTGGCAGTACCAGATCGCGTCCGCTAGCACGAGCCGGCCCTCGGCGTCGGTGTTGATCACTTCGACGGTCTGACCGGACATGGTGGTGACGATGTCGCCGGGGCGCTGGGCGGCGCCGTCCGGCATGTTCTCCACGAGGCCGATGATGCCCACGGCGTTGACCTTGGCCTTGCGGCTCGCGAGGGCATACATCGCGCCCACCACGGCGGCCGAGCCGCCCATGTCCCAGATCATCTCCTCCATGCCGGCGGCCGGCTTCAGGCTGATGCCGCCGGTGTCGAAGCAGACGCCCTTGCCGATGAAGGCGATCGGCTGGGCGTCGGGGTTCTTGGCGCCCTTCCACTGCATGACCACGAGCTGGCTCTCGCGCACGCTGCCCTGGCCGACGCCGAGCAAGGCGCCCATGCCGAGCTTCTTCATCTCCTTCTCGCCGAGCACCTCGACGGCGAGCCCGAGCGACTCCAGCTTCTTGACCCGCTTGGCGTATTCCACGGGATACAGCGTGTTGGCGGGCTCGGAGACGAGGTCGCGGGCGAAGCAGACGGCGTCGGCGAGGCTCGAGAGCGGCTTGAAGGCCTTGGCGGCGGCCTTGGTGTCGGCGACAGCGATGCTGACCGACGTCACCGACGGCTTCTTCTCCGGCTTCTCGGTCGTGCGGTATTTGTCGAACCGGTAAGCCGCGAGGCGGACGCCGAACGCGGCGTGCGCCTGCCGCTCCGGACCGGCGGGCGGCATCCTCAGCAGCAGCGCCTCGCTGCCGGTGTTCTTGGCGGCGTTGTA
>DATJRL010000276.1:0-2170 GCA_035504785.1 Caulobacteraceae bacterium | reverse complement strand
GGGCGGAGAGCTCGTGGCGGAACAGGGCCGCCGGGGGCGTGGAGCGCGCCCGACCCAGAGGGGCGAGGGCGAATGCCGCCGCGGAAAGCAGGCCGAAGGCCGCGGCGCGTGCGAGAGGGGCGGGATAGAGGGCGAACACCGCGGGGATGGGCAGGTCGCGCTTCACCAGGACGCCGAGAACGAGAGGGATGTCGGCGCCCACCGCCAATCCGATCGCGACGCCCAGCAGAGCCAGAGCCCCCACCTGGATCAGGAACATGTCTCGCGGAAGTGCGCCATCGGCGCCCAGGGCCTTGAGCACCGCGATCGAGGTCTTGCGCGCCTCCAGGTGGGCGGCGACCGCGCCCTGGACCCCAAGCCCACCTGCGACGAGAGACGCCAAGCCGATGAACCCAAGGAAATAGCCAAGCTCGTCGATCAGCTTCTTGAGACCTGGCGCCGCGTCGTTGCGGTCGCCGATCCGCCAATGTCCGACCGATCCGGCCATGGCGAGGCCAGCGCGCAACCGCGCCTCGGCGCTTCTCAGATCTGCACCGTGGGGCAAGGCGATCCGCGCGGTCTCCCCAAACGGGATTCCTGCGTCGAGGAAGCCGCCCGACTGGACGGCGGCGAAGGTGGTCAGCACCCTCGGACCAAGGGCGAAGCCCCGCGAGAGCCGATCCGGCTCAGAAATCAGCACGGCCCGGGCGATCAGCGGCGTGCGACCCACCAGGAACCGGTCGCCCAGCCGCAAGTGAAGGCGCTGCAGAAGCTCGCTCTCCACAGCGGCGCCGGCCGCCCCGTCCGCCGGCGTGAGGGCGCGGCCGAGAGACGCGCCCCCCGCGAGTTCGACGCGTCCCGCCAGGGGATAGGGTCCCTCCACGCCCCGCAGCTCAACCAGACGTCGGTCGCCCGACGGGGCCTCGGCCATGGCCTGGACGCTCACGGCGTAGGTGACCGCTCCAAGGCGCGAGAAGACCGCTTGCTCCGCTGGGGTGAAGCTCCGCTGGGCGACAGTAACGGAAAGGTCGCCGCCAACGATCTCACGGGCCTGACCGGCGAGGCCGGCTTTGAAGGCATCCGCGACAGAGCCCGCGGCGGCGATCGCCGCGACTCCGAGCGCCAGGCAGGCGAGGAAGATTCGAAAGCCCCTGAGACCGCCGCGGAACTCCCGCGCCGCCAGTCGCGCCGCAAGCCACATCACATTGCGCCGTCACACGGGCTCGACCATGCGACCGTCGAACATCCGAACCTTGCGGTCGGCACGCGCGGCCAGGGCCGAATCATGGGTCACCAGGACCATGGCCGCGGCCGCCTCGCGCGCCAGATCGAACATCAGGTCGGCGACGCCCCTCGCGTTCTGGGAGTCGAGATTGCCCGTCGGCTCATCGGCGAAGAGGAGCTCCGGTCGCGTGGCCAGGGCGCGCGCCAGGGCGACCCGCTGCTGCTCGCCGCCCGATAACTGATGAGGATAGTGGCGAGTCCGGGCCGAGAGTCCGACCCGATCTAGCCACGCTCGGGCTGTCTCGCGAACGTGCGCTTCGCCAGCGATCTCGAGCGGAGTCGCGACGTTTTCCTCCGCGGTCATGTTCGGAAGCAGGTGGAAAGACTGGAAGACCAGCGACACGCGCCCGCGGCGAAGCCGCGCCCGCCCATCCTCCCCAAGACCGGCGAGATCACACCCGAAGAGTCGAACCTCGCCGCGCGTAGGGCGCTCGAGCCCGGCGGCGACCGCAATGAGAGAGGACTTGCCACACCCCGAAGGTCCGACGATGGCGACGCGCTCTCCGGGGGCCACCCGGAAATCCACGCCTCGAAGCACCTCCACGGCGCCGGCCGCGGAAGGCAGGACAAGGCCGACGCCACGAAGGCTGAGCGGCGCGGGAGGCGCGCTGGCGTCGAACATCGGTCAGAGGCCCAAACGAGAGGAAGCGGCGGTCTGGAGCGGCCCAGGTCTTCGAGTAGATAGGAGCGAGAATGCCCATCCAACATCTCCCGCGCGCCAAAAGTCGACGTCGATTGCTTTCGTTTGCCGTGGCCGCGGTTCTCACTCCCAGACTCGCCGTGGGGGCGTCCCCGCCGCCGGTGGTGACGATCCTCGGCGACTCGATCACCGCCGGTTACGGGTTGCCGGCTTCGCAAGCCTTGCCCGCCCAGCTACAGCGCGCCCTTGCGCGGATCGGCGAGGCCG
>DATJRL010000275.1:0-4638 GCA_035504785.1 Caulobacteraceae bacterium | reverse complement strand
TGATCCGGCTGCAGACCGAGGGCGTCTATCCGGCCGCGTTCGCCGCCATCACCGCGCCTGTCCTGATGCTGCATGGCGCCTACGACCCGCATCCCGGCCGGATGATCCGCGACAGTCTGACCCCTTACCTCCCCGGCCTGGAATATCGCGAATGGGACGCCTGCGGACATTCGCCCTGGCTCGAAAGCCAGGTGCGTGAAGAGTTTTTCGCCGTGCTGAAAGCGTGGCTGAGCCGGACGGCAGCCATGGGCGCGGCGGTCCGACCGCGCTAGAAGCTCCGCATGTCGAGCAACATCCCTTCCCTCGCGGGCCGCATCGCCCTCGTCACCGGCGCGACCCGCGGCATCGGCCGGGCCTGCGCGCTGGCGCTGGCCGGCGCCGGCGCCCACGTCATCGCGGTCGGCCGCACTCAGGGCGCGCTCGAGGAGTTGGACGACGAGATCCGGTCGATCGACGGCCCGCGTCCGACCCTGGCCCCGCTCGACCTCACGGAGGGCGACGGCATCGACGCGCTGGGTTACGAGATCTTCCGGCGTCACCAGCGGCTCGACATCCTGGTGCACGCCGCGGCGATGCTAGGCGGCCTCTATCCCGTGGCGCACATCGACCCCAAGCTCTGGGACAACCTGATCGCCACCAACGTCACGTCGGCCTACCGACTGATCCGATCGATGGAGCCCCTGCTGCGCCAGAGCGAGGCGGGCCGCGCCCTCTTCCTCACCACCGGCCAGGGCGTGCGCAAGCGGGCGTTCTGGGGCGGCTATGCGGCGACCAAGTCCGCGCTCGACACCCTCGTGCGTTGCTGGGCGGACGAAGTGGAGCACACCAAGATCCGCGCCGTCATCATCGACCCCGGCGTCATGCGCACCCGCCTGCGGGCGCAGGCGTTCCCCGGCGAGGATCCCGCGACCCTCGTCGATCCAACCGAGATCGGACCTATGGTCGTGGCTTACGCGGGCGCAGCGGACCTCGGCCTGCCGATCGAGGCGGTGCGATTTTCCGAGTGGAAGGCCGCGCGGGCGGCCGCTTCGGCTTCGTAGGCCGCCCGCGCCCCTCGCCGGCGCCTGGATCATCCGCATACGGATTGGCGCCCGACTTCACGGTCAACCGGATCGGAGTCCCGGGCAGATCGAAGCTCTGGCGGATCGAGTTGACCAGGTAGCGCTTGTAGCTGTCGGGCAGCGCCGAAGCGCGGCTGGCGAACATCACGAACGTCG
Organism: Caulobacteraceae bacterium; assembly: GCA_035504785.1. GTDB lineage: Bacteria > Pseudomonadota > Alphaproteobacteria > Caulobacterales > Caulobacteraceae > Acaudatibacter. The sequence goes on along the minus strand of DATJRL010000275.1, from coordinate 3,421 downwards.
GCGGGCGCGCCTTGGTCTGAGCGATGTACTTGGGCCGCACGCGCCGCCCGTTCACCGCCGGCGGCGGGTGCCGTTCGACGGCCAATCGCAGCCAGTTGTTGAGGTCCGACGTCTTCACCTTGGTCGACCAGTCGGCATGCGCCTTGGCGACCGCGGGCATCAGCCGGTCGAGCCCGCGCCCGGTCTCCGCCGACAGCGCCGCCAGCGGAGCGCCGCGCAACTGCGGCAGCATGCGCTCGGCCGTTTCCTGCACCGCCTTCAGTTGCTCCGACGGGTTTTCAACCAGATCCCATTTGGCCAGCACGAACACCAGCGCGCGACCTTCGCGCTCCACCAGGTCGGCGATCTGCAGGTCCTGGGTCTCGAAGGGATGGGTGGCGTCCATCACCAGGATCACCACCTCGGCGAAGGTGATCGCCCGGATCGAGTCCTGCACCGACAGGCGCTCCAACCCCTCGACCACCCGCGCCTTGCGGCGCAGGCCGGCGGTGTCCACGAGCCGGATTCGCCGCCCGTTCCAGTCCCAGTCGACCGGAATCGCGTCGCGGGTGATGCCGGCCTCCGGGCCGGTCAGCAACCGGTCCTCGCCGACCAGCCGGTTGACCAGGGTCGACTTGCCGGCGTTCGGCCGCCCGACGATGGCGATCCGCAGCCGCTTCTCGTCGCTGTCGTCGGCCACCGACCCGCCCGGCGCGGCCGCGTCGATGGCGTCGTAGAGATCGGTCAGGCCCTCGCCGTGCTCCGCGGAAATCTCGACCGGATCGCCGAAGCCGAGCGCAAAGGCCTCGAGCGCCCCTGCGTCGCCGGCGTGGCCCTCGGCCTTGTTCGCCACCAGCACCACCTTGCCGCCTCGCCGCCGCAGGACCGCGGCGAAACGCTCGTCCAGCGGCGTCACGCCCTCGCGAGCGTCGATGACGAACAGCACCACGTCGGCGTCTTCCAGCGCGCGCTCTGTCTGGCGGCGCATGCGCGCCTCCAGGCTCTCGCCCTCGACGTCCTCGAAGCCGGCGGTGTCGATAAGCTCCAGATCGAGGTCGCCCAACCGACCGGCGGCGACGCGGCGGTCGCGGGTGACGCCCGGTCGATCGTCGACCAGCGCCAGCTTGCGCCCCGCCAGACGGTTGAACAGGGTCGACTTGCCGACGTTGGGGCGCCCGACGATGGCGATCCTGATCATGCCTGGGTCTGGAGCACGTTCAGCGGATCGCGATCAGGTCGGCCTTCTGGGTGGCGATGTAAATCATCCCGTCCGCCGCGATGGGGCTGAGCAGCGCGTCGTCGCCGATCTTCAGCCGCTTCTCCACCACCCCTGTCTTGGGATTGAGGGCCACCACCATGCCGCGATCGGATGCGAATATCAGGCGGTTCGAGGCCAGCAACGGGCCGGACCAGACCGTGCGCAGACGCTTGGGCGGCTTCTTGCCTTTCTTGGCGGGCGGCGGCGCGTCGAGATCGGTCATCCAGTAGAGCTGGCCGGAATCGCGCGAGGCGCAGACGACCTCGCCGGCCGTGTCGACCGCGAACACCACGTCGCCGGCCGGCCAGGGGCTGCTGGCGCCCGAGAGGGGGATGGTCCACCGAACGTCGCCGGTGCGGAGGTCCGTCGCCGCCATCACGTCGGCGTGGCTGACCGCGAACACGTCGCCCTTGTAGATCACCGGCCGCCCGGAGATGTCGCGGATCTCGGAAAGGGCGTTGGTGCGGGTGGTGTGGGACAGCGGCACGTTCCAGAGTTCGGTGCCGTTATCGTCGCGCAGCGCCACCAGTTCGCCCGAGGCGAAGGACGCGACCAGGGTGCCGTTGGACACCGCCGGGCTTGACGCCACCAGCATCCGCGCCGGTTCGGTCAGCGCCTGGTAGGTCCAGTCCGGCGTTCCGTTGGCGGCGTTGAAGGTCAGCAGTTCGTCGTCGACGTCGACAGCGTAGACCCGGCCGTCGGCGACCGTCGGCGCATCGTGCACCGGCGCATCTGTGCGCGTCAGCCAGTCGACGTGGCCGTTGGCGGCGTCGAGCTCGGCGACAAGCCGGTAGCCGGAGGTCGCGTAGATTTTGCCGTTGCTGTAGGCGAGCCCGCCGCCGAATCCTTCGCGGTCGCGCCCGTGCTTCACCTTGGGCCGCAAATCGACGCGCCAGACCTGCGCGCCGGTCCTGGCGTCGTGGGCCGAAACGCCGGCGTTGCCGTCCATAACGAAGATCTTGCCTTCGGCCATGATCGGAGGCGCCATCACGTCGGCGTGGCGCGCCGATTTGGCCCCGAAGTTCCGACGCCAGGCGATCTCGAAGTCCGGCCCCGCCGCGACGTGCTCCACCGACTGTTCGAGCGAGCCGCCGGGCACAGGCCAGTCAGCCTGCGGCTGCGCCGGCGGCAGGAAGAAATCCTGACCTTTAAGCGATTCGGAGACCTTCAACTGGTCGTTGAGTTCGAGCAGCGAGATGCGCTGTCCCGCCTCGGTCTTCGGCGCCGCCGCGCGACCGTGGAACGGATTCACGCGCCGCATCGTCGAACAGGCGCCCACCTGCAGCGCGAGGACGGCGACGAGGCTGGCGGCGATGACGCTGGCGTGGCGTCGAAGCGTCATTGGGCGACTCCGGATGGCTTGGCTACTGGACCACCCTGGCCCTGGGTCCCCGGCGGCGGCGAGGCGACACTCGCTGGGGGCGGCGGCGGCAATGTGGCGGCGATTTTGGCGGCGTCGACGGCGATGCCCGCCTCGCCCGAGTCGATGAGGCTGATAGCCATCTGGCAGCGCTCGCGCATGTCGTCGGGGACGCCGATGCTGACGCTCAGCACCGAGAAGTCGCGCCGCGCCTCCGCGGTGCGACCGGCCGCCAGCTTGGCCATGGCCAGCGCCTCCCGGGCGTAGAGCGAATAGGGGCGCTTGGCGTCGGCGAGCGGCAGCAGTCGCTGCTGCACCTCGGTGAACGGCGCCGTTCCGATCAGGACCTGAGCGGCGCGGAGGCTGGCGAAGTCGCCGAGGATCGGGCTCGGCGCGCTCTTCGCGGCCTCGTCGTACAGGCTGACGGCGTCGGCGGTCTTGCCCGCGGTCAGATCGAGGCCGGCTTCCTGCATCAGGGCCAAGGTCTTGTAGCCCGGCGCGCCGGCTTTCGCGGCGGCGGCGAAGTTCCTTTGCGCGTCCGCCTGATCGTTCCGCCCCAGCGCGTCGACGCCCTGCTGATAGGCGACGGCCGCCGCGTTGACGTTGCGGCTCTGGTAGGTCTTCAGTCCCCAGTAGCCGAGGTAGCCGATCACGATGGCCGCGAGCACGGCTGTCGCGATCGGCGCGGCCCGGCGGACAAGGTCCCGGTACCGGTCGGAGCGAAGCTGCTCTTCGACCTCGTCAAACAGATCGACCACGTAGGGAGGGCTCCTGACAGGCTCGAGGGGCCGAGCGATGCGCGCGGAACCTAGCGGCGAAGGTCG
>DATJRL010000274.1:0-15065 GCA_035504785.1 Caulobacteraceae bacterium | reverse complement strand
GGCGGCCTCTCGGTGGAGGAAGTCCGCGACAACTGGGCCAAGATCGCCGACCCCGCCGGCCAGCAGGCCTACGTCAACGGCGGCGAACAGACGGCCAAGTTCTTCCGCCGCATGAGCGAGACGGCGTAGCGCGCCTTGTCGGGGAGCGAGAAGCAGACCATTTTGTATCAAGGATTGTTATCGAGGCTCGCATGGGCACCAACGTCCACTTGACGCCCGAGCTGGAGCGATTCGCCCGCGAGTGCGTCGCCGAGGGCCGCTACAACAACGTCAGCGAGGTCGTGCGCGACGCCTTGCGGAAGCTCCAAGACGTCGAGGCTAGGCGCCGGGCGTTCGTGAAATCGCTGGACGACGCTGTCGCCGAGGCCGAACGCGAAGGGTACTTCACAGCCGAGCAAGTGCTCGCCGAGATGGATGAAATCATCGAAGCCGCCGCTGAACGATGCCCGCCCGAGCGCGACTGACCCCTCGGGCGCGCGACGAACTGAAGGATGCTACTCGCTGGATCGCTCGGGATAACCCAACCGCGGCCCGAGCCTTGCGTAAGGCGGTAGACGCGTTGACTGAGCTGCTCGCGGAGCATCCGCTGGTCGGCACGTCCAGACCGGAGCTGGCGCCCGCACCCTATCGCGTCGCCGTCGTCAGAGGGTTTCCCTATCTGATCGTCTACAACGCTGCTGCCAGTCCGCCGTCGGTGGTGCGCGTCGTGCACGGTGCGCGCGATCTGCCAGAGGTGTTGAAGGACTTGTGAAGGCGCCCGCTCAAGCCGCCTTGCCGCCGTCCTTGCGGACGCCGTGGGCGATGAAGTTCACGGCGTCGTAGCGGCTCAGCTTCTGCTGCTCGAGGAACGCGCAGGCGCGGCTCTCGCGCTCCGAGAAGATCGCCACCAGCAGGTTTGCTCCGGTGACCGCATTGCGGCCAGAGGACTGCACGTGGATCACCGCGCGCTGGACCACCCGGTGGAAACCGGCGGTGGGCACGGGATCCCCGCCTTCCCACACAAGGCTGGTCAACTCGTCATCTACGTAGCTCGTAAGAGCGGAGCGCAGCACGCCGGCCTCGACGGCGCAGGCTTCCAGAACGGCTGCGGCGTCCGCATCATCCAGCAGTCCCAGCAGCAGGTGCTCTACCGTCGCATATTGATGCTTGCGGCGGTTGGCCGAAGCGACCGCGCGGTGCAGGGTCGCCTCCAGGTTCGGCGAGAAGAATTGGCGCGAGCGCGATGGCCGCTCCGGCGGCGCCGACGTCGGCGGCGCAGACGCAACGCCGGAGGGTGTCTCGGCGGCCTGAATAGCGGAAGCGAGAGTGTTCCAGTCTCGGGCGCCGAGCATCTTGGCGACGAGTTCGAGCGCCTCGCTGTTGGAGAGCTTTAGGCCTTTGGCGGCGAGCGCCTGGCGGAGAGTGCGCGCCATGGCCTTGGCGTCGCGGAAATCGCGCATGGTTCATCCTTTGCCTTGCGAGCGAACCTTGCGCGTCAGGGGCTTGCGTTGCTGACCCATTCGCTCAGGGAGCAAAGGATCGGGACGTTTTCGTCGACGCCTTCACCATAACCCAGGGGGTCGCAAGCGGCCGGCGGCGTCTGCCTTGGCGGCGAGACTGCGCCCGGCGAGCGACAAGGTCAACGCGCCGACGGGGCGGGGCAATGACGCCGCTCACGAATCCCCTTGCGCGCCGCGGCGCGGCGGGTTTCCTTCCGGCGCGGAGCGCCCGCCAGAGGCGCGAACGCTTCTCGAGGAACCCCCAGCACTTGGCTTCGATCGTCACCACACCCTCCGCCCGCATTTCCTGGCCGCGGCTCTTCGCGTTCGCCCTGCCGGGTCTGCCCATCGGCGGCCTGGCGGTGGCGCTCTCGGTCTATCTCCCGCGCTACTACGCCAGCCACATCGGCCTCAGCCTGGCGGCGGTGGGCGGCGCGTTCGGGGTCGTGAGGCTGGTCGACATGTGCTTCGACCCGTTCATCGGCGTGGCCATGGACCACACCCGCACCCGGCTGGGCCGCTACCGCAACTGGCTGCTGCTGGCGATCCCGCTGCTGGCGATCCCGGTCTACATGCTGTTCCTGGCCCCTGTCGGCGTGCCGCTGATCTACCTGATCGCCTGGCTGTTCATCTACTACCTGGGCACCTCGGTGGTGGCCCTTTCGCACGCCTCCTGGGCCTCGGTGGTCGCCTCCACCTACCACGACCGCTCGCGGGTTTTCGGCGTCATCCAGGTGGTGAGCACCGTGGCGGCCACGTCGGTGCTGGTCGTGCCGACCATGCTCACCAAGAACTCCGTCGCGGCGGTGCAGGATATGGGCTGGCTGATCGTCGCGGCGACGCCGCTCGGGATCCTCGCCGCCAGTTTCTTCACGCCGGAGCGGATCGTCGCCGAGCACTCCACGGAGCAGGTCCACCTCCGCGACTACGTCGAGATGGCGCTCTGGCCGGAGATGCGCCGCATCGTCGCCGCCGCCTTCTGCCTCACGCTCGGCCCGGGCTGGATGAGCGCGATGTACCTGTTCTACTTCCACGACTCCCGCGGCTTTTCGTTCCAGGTCTCCACGCTGCTGCTCGCGCTCTACATCGTGGCCGGCGTCTTCGGCGCGGCCGGGTTGTCGTGGCTCGCGACGCGGCTCGGCAAGCACCGCACCCTGATGGTGGCCAGCACCGGCTATTCGCTGGGGCTGATGCTGCTGAATTTCCTGCCCAAGGGCGACCTGATCCCGGCGGCGATCATCATGTTCGCGCTCGGCTTCCTCGCCGCCGGCTTCGTGCTGTTGGGCAGAGCCATGTGCGCCGACGTCGGCGACGCGATCCGCCTGGCCAAGGGCAAGCATCGCCAATCCGTGCTCTACGCGATGATGACCAGCGTCGAGAAGATCGCCAGCGCGCTCTCGATCACGTTCACTTTCACCATCCTCGGCTTCGTCGGCTACCAGGCCAAGGAGGGCGCGCACAACACGCCCGCGGCCATCCACAACCTCGAACTCGTCTACCTGCTGGGCCCGATCACCTTCGTGATGCTCGGCGGCGCCTGCTACCTGGGCTACAAGCTCGACCACAAGCGCCACGCCGAGATCCGCGAGGCGCTCGACGCCCGCGACGCGCCGTTCGACGCGGCGGCGGCGTTGGAGTCCCTGGGCGGCGACATCGCCTCGCCGGCCGCCGCCGCAGAATAACGTCCCGATTTTGGGGCGTGCGCGGCGCAAAACCGCGTGCTTTTATCGTGCGATAATTTGGAACGCCAAAGGCGTCCGCTAGCGATTTTGGAGGATCGCCCTTGTCAGTGCACGCGCAAACCGCGCCCGCGCCAAGAGTCCCGCTTCACAACATTCTCAGCTTCGGGTCGCTCGGCGTTCCCATCGCGGCCATGCTGGTGATCTTCGGCGTGTATCTGCCGCGGCACTACGTCAGCCTTGGTCTTGGCGACTTCAAGCCGGGCGCCAAGGCAGCTTTCATCGCTGTCGGGGCCGCGATCGCCAGCGTGCGCTTCATCGACATCTTCTTCGATCCGCTGGTCGCGCTGGTTATGGACTGGACCAAGACGCCGATCGGCCGCTACCGCCCTTGGCTCCTGCTCGGCGCTCCGTTGGTGCTCTACGGCATCTATAAGCTGCTGCTTCCCGCCGGGCACATCACCACCCTGTACCTGGTCCTCTGGCTGCTGGTGACCTACGCTGGCGTGTCGATGATGACGCTCGGGTTGGCCGCCTGGTCCGCCGTGCTCGCCAAGACCTACACCGACCGTTCGCGCGTCTTCGCCATCCAGCAAGCCATGGGGGTGGTCGGGTCGGTGGCGATCCTGTGCCTGCCTCTCTTTACCCACGGCAAGGTCGCCGCGGGCGTGAAGTCGAGCATGCCGACGCTGGGGCTGATCCTGATCGTCGCCTTCCCGATCGCACTTGCGATCTGCGCGGGCCTGACGCCGGAAAAGGTGTCGCCAATTCCGAAGCGCCCCCAGTTCTCTCCTGTCGACTATCTACGCGCCCTGCTGAGGCCCTCGATGCTGCGTCTGGTGCTGGCGGACCTGGCCCTGACCCTGGGGCCCGGGACGACCGGCCCGCTCTACGTCTACTACTTCCACGACGCCAAGGGCTTCACGGTGCCGGACGTCGGCCTGCTGCTGATCTCCTACATCGGCGCCGGCATCATCGGCGCGCCGTTTTGGGGGCGGGTGGCGAACCGGTTTGGCAAGCACCGCACGGTGCAGATCGCCTGCGTCTGCTACTCGATCACCCAGACCATCCTGATGGCCCTGCCGAGGGTGTGGCCGCACTACACCTTCATCGACGCCGTTCCGACCATCCTCGGCATGTTCTCGGTGGGATTCTGCGCGAGCGCCTTCCTGCTGCTGGTGCGATCGATGATCGCCGACGTCGCCGACGAGGTGAAACTCGAGGTCAAGCAGGACCTCACCAGCCTGCTGTTCTCGATGGTGACCACCACCACGAAGGTCGGATCGACGTTCACCGTGGCCGTGGCGTTCACGGTTCTCGCCTACGTCGGCTACAACGGCGCGGAAGGGGCGGTGAATACGCCCCACGCCATCTTCGGCCTGGAGATGTGCTACCTGTTCGCGCCGATCATCCTGGTGTGGTTCGGCGGGGCGATGTTCTTCGGCTACAAACTCGACGCCAAGCGCCACGCGGAAATCCGCGAGGCGCTCGACGTGGCCGCCGCCGAGGAGTCCCTCGTCGGTCCGCTGGAAGCACCGCCCGCCGCGATCGCCACCCCCGCGGAATGACCGCCGCTCGGGTCGACCTTCCGGGCGGGGATGCGCGTGGCCGGAAGCCATGATTAACTCCCGGATCACAACGATACGCCGAACGGCGACCGCCTGGTCTGGGAGGACCGCCCTTGTCATCGACCGCGACGCCGGCGCCTGAATCGAGAGTCCCGCTGCCCACGATCTGGGCGTTCGGCACGATGACGATGCCGGTCGCCGTAATGGGCGTGCTCTACGGCGTCTATTTGCCCCGTCACTACGTCAGCCTCGGAGTCGGCTTCGTCGCCGTCGCCGCGGCGATCACCGTCGTGCGGTTCGTGGACGTCTTCTTCGATCCGCTGCTGGCGCTTGTGATGGATCGCACCAAAACGCCGATCGGCCGCTACCGGCCGTGGCTGGTGATCGGGACCCCCATCGTCTTGCTGGGCGTCTACATGGCCATGATGCCGTCCGGGCCGGTGAACCAGCCGTACCTGATCTTGTGGCTGATCGTCAGCTTCGCCGGCCTGTCGATGCTCACCCTCGGGCAGGCCGCCTGGTCCGCGGTCGTCGCGGTGGCCTATCACGACCGGGCGCGTCTCTACGCCTGGACGTCGCTGATGGGCGTCATCGCGGTGGACGCGATCCTGCTTATGCCGGTGTTCACACACGGCAAGGTCTCGGCCGGGCTCAAGTCGAGCTTTCCGACCCTGGGACTGGTGCTGCTGATCGCCTTCCCGATCGCGCTTTTCATCTGCTCCGTCTTCACGCCTGAGAGGATCACCGCCCCGGTGGAGCGACCGAGGTTCAACCTGGCCGACTATCGCCGCGCCATCGGCCGACCGACAATGCTGCGGCTCATCTGCGCGGACTTCCTGCTGGCGCTAGGCCCCGGCACCACCGGGCCGCTCTACGTTTTCTACTTCCACGACGCCAAGGGGTTCACGATCCAGGACGTCAGCGTGTTGCTGATCTTTTACGCCAGCGCCGGCATCCCGGGCGCTTTGTTCTGGGGCGGTCCCGCCGCCAAGTGGTTCGGCAAGCATCGCGCCCTGCAGATCGCCTGCGTCGTCTACTCGATCACCCAGTCAATCCTGATGGCGGTGCCGCGGGTGCACGGCAAGTACGCCTTTATCGACTCCATCCCCACCGCGATCGCCATGGTGGCCGTCGGTTTCTGCGCCTCGGCGTTCCTGATTCTGGTGCGCGCGATGGTGGCCGACGTCGCCGACGAGGTGAAACTCGACCAGAGGCGGGACCTCACCAGTCTGCTGTACTCGATGGTCACCACCACCACGAAGATCGGAGCCAGCATCACGGTTGCGGTCGTGTATCCGGTGCTCGCTTTCGTCCACTACAACGGCGCCGAGGGGGCGGTGAATACGCCCCACGCCATCTTCGGGCTGGAGATGTGCTACCTGTTCGCGCCGGTCATCCTGGTGTGGGGCGGCGGGGCGATGTTCTTCGGCTACAAGCTCGACTCCAAACGTCACGCCGAAATCCGCCAGGCCCTCGATCTCTTGTCCGCCGAGGAGTCGATCGCCACCCCCATCGCCGAACCCGCGCCCGCGCCGGCGCAGTGAACTCTCCTTCTCCCCCAAGTGGGAGAAGGAGTCACTCGACCAGCGCCCTTGCCGCAACCGCGAAGGCTTTCGCAACCGTCCCCTCGGGGTCGCTGATCACGATCGGGCGCCCGTCGTCGCCGCCCTGGCGCAGGGCGATGTCGATGGGAATCTCCGCCAGCAGCGGCACGCCGAGCCGCGCGGCTTCCGCCTTGGCGCCGCCTTCGCCGAAGATCGGGATGTGGGCGCCGGTGGCGGGGTCCGGGAAGTAGGCCATGTTCTCGATCACGCCGAGGATCGGGGTTTCGGTCTTGGCGAACATGGCCGCGGCGCGGCGGGCGTCGATCAGGGCGATCTCCTGCGGCGTCGATACGATCACCACGCCATCGATCTTCAGCTTCTGCACCAGGGTCAGCTGGATGTCGCCGGTGCCCGGCGGCAAGTCGACCACCATCACGTCCAGCGGCGCGGACTCCGTGCCCCAGCGCACGTCGGACGCCATCTGACGCACCGCGGAGGAGGCCATCGGCCCGCGCCAGATCATCGGCGCGCCCTCGTCGGCCAGGAACCCGATCGACATCACCTTCAGGCCGTGCGCGATCAGCGGCGTCAGCTTGCCGTCCTCGAACGCCGGCTCCTGGTCGACGCCAAGCATGCGCGGCGCGGACGGGCCGTAGACGTCGGCGTCGAGCACGCCCACCGACAGCCCACGCGCGGCGAAGGCGCAGGCCAGGTTGACGGCGATGGTCGACTTGCCGACGCCGCCCTTGCCGCTCGCCACCGCGATGACACGCTTCACGAACGGCGGCCGCTGCGCTTCGGCGGCATGCGGCTGAGCGTGCGGATCGTTGGTCAGGCTGGCGCCTTTGCGGACGCGGGTGACGCCCGGGCCAGGCGCACGGGTCGCCGCGGTCAGCACCACCTGCGCCTTCTCGACGCCCGGAATCTTCTTCAGCGCCGCCTCCGCCGCGTCGCGGACGAAGCCGTACCGGGCGGCGTCCTCCGAAGCGACTTCCAGGATGAAACCGGCGCGGCCCTCGCCCAGCATCAGGCCCTGCACCAAGCCGGCGGCGACGAGGCCGCGCCCGGTCTTGGGGTCGATCACCTTGTCGAGGGCGGCAAGCACGCGGTCTTTGGCGGGAACGGTCATCGGCTGCGATCTGGGGCTCGGGACCCTCATATCCGCGTCGGGGGCCGGCATTACAAGCACGGGCGGCGGCATCGCGCCGCAGGGGGTGACGTCAGCTGGTCAACAGCACCCGCACCTCGTGCAGGCTCGCGGCGATGGCGAGGCAGAGGTCGCGCATCTCGTCGGTCGCCGGCAGCAGGTCGGGCACCATCACGGTCATCATGCCGGCCGCGTGGGCGGCGCGGACGCCGTTGTGCGAGTCCTCCAGCGCCAGGCAGACCTCCGGCGCGACGCCGAATCGGTCAGCGGCGGTGAGGAAGGGGTCGGGATTGGGCTTGCCGCGAGCATAGTCGCCAGCCGCGACGACGGCGTGGAACCGCGCCAGGATGCCGCTCGGCCCCAGCGTGCGCTGTACGGCGCGGTGGCTGGACGACGTGGCGATGGCCCGCGGCGCCTGCCTCCCGTCGAGGTGGTCGAGCAGCTCGATCACGCCGGGTTTCAAGGGCACGCCGGCTTCGCAGGCGGCGTAGATACGGCGATCGAGTTCGTGGCTGAACGCCTCGAGCGGGAAGTCCGGTCCGAAGTGTTCGCGGGCGACCGCGTCGCTCTCGGCGTTGGGCAGCCCGATCATGCGCTGGAACACCGCCTCGGGCATGGTCGCGTTAAACTCCGGCGCGAGTTCGATCACCAGCTTGCGGATCATCGTCTCGGTGTCCACCAGGAGGCCGTCCATGTCGAAGACGACGGCGCGAATCGGGCGCGGAAACACCATGGGCCGCCGGATAGCCGCCCGCACCGCCGGAACGAAGTCACATCGCGTCTCGCGGCGTAACCGCGTCGGCGAGCCGGCGGCTCACGCGGTGACGAAGGCGTCGGCGCCGTAGCCCTGGAAATAGAGGAGCGAGGTCAGGTTGGTGTGGTTGAGGCGCGCGTCGGCCTGGTCCGCCAGGATCGGCTTGGCGCGGTAAGCGACGCCGAGGCCGGCGGCGAGGATCATGTCGAGGTCGTTGGCGCCGTCGCCGACCGCCAGGGTGTCCACCATCGCCGCGCCGAACCCGGCCGCCTCGGCGCGCAGGGTCGAGAGCTTGGCGTCGCGGCCCAGGATCGGCTCGGCCACGCGGCCGGTCAGCGCCTCGCCGTCGTCGATCAGCTTGTTGCCCCAGTGGGCGTGGAAGCCGGCGGCCTGGGCGACGCGGCTAGTGAAGAAGTCGAAGCCGCCCGACACCAGCACGCAGCGCGCCCCGCCCGCCGCCATGGTCGCCGCGAGGATGCGCGCGCCCGGGTTCAGCCGCACGCGTTCATCGAAGCAGCGCTGTAGATCCTCCAGCGGCAGTCCGGCGATCATCGCCACCCGTTCTCGCAGCGCGTCCTCGAAGTTCAGGTCCCCGCGCATGGCCCGCTCGGTGATCTGCGCCACCTCGCGCCGCACCCCGGCGAAGTCCGCCAACTCGTCCAGGCACTCGCAGCCGACCACGGTGGAATCCATGTCGGCGATCAGCAGGCGCTTCTTGCGGTGCTCGACGAGCTGCACGCACAGATCGACGTCGGAGCGCTCGAGGTAGTCCTCAGCCTTGGCGCGGACGATGGTGGGGTCGTCGTGGTCGAAGAAGATGTCCGCCGCGCCGTCGCCCAGCACGTCGGTGTCCTGCACCGAGGAGCCGGACGCCGCCACCGCCTCCAGGGCATGCGGAAAGGCCTCCTGCAAGCCGTCGTAGTCCTTGGCGACGAGGGTTAGAACGGTCCGCATGAAGGCTCCCGGCTCCGAGCCCCGCATCTGGATGATCGCGGGGCCCACCGCAAGCGGCAAGTCCGCCCTGGCCCTGCGCCTGGCGCGGGCCGTCCACGGCGACATCGTCAACGCCGACTCGATGCAGCTTTACCGGGACCTCGAAGTGCTCAGCGCTCGGCCCTCTCGGGACGAGATGCTGCTGGTTCCGCATCACCTCTTCGGCGTCGCCGACGCCGCCGACGGCTGGTCGGTGGGGCGGTGGCTGGACGCGGCGCGGCGGGAGCTCGCCGACATCGCGCTCTGGCGGCGATCCGCGATCGTGGTCGGCGGCGCCGGGCTCTACATCCGCGCCCTCACCCGGGGCCTGGCCGAGGTCCCGCCCGTGCCCCGCGAGGTGATCCAGAGTCTGGAGGCCGAGGCGGGCGCGGCCGGCGAGCTGGCGCTGCGCCCTCGTCTCGCCCGCCTCGACCCGGAAGCCGAGGCCCGCATCGCGCGCGGCGACCGCCAGCGGCTGCTGCGCGCGCTGGCCGTCGCCGAACACACCGGCCGTTCGCTCACCGCCTGGACGCGCGACACCGAGGCGGCCCTGGCGCCCGGCGACTGGCGAGGCGTCGTCATCGAGCCGCCGCGCGAGGCGCTCTACGCCGCTTGCGACGCCCGCCTCGCGGCGATGTTCGAAGGCGGCGCCATCGACGAGGTGCGCGCGCTGACGGCCCGGAACCTCGATCCGACTCTGCCGGCGATGAAGGCGGTGGGCGTGCGCGAGATCGCCGACTACCTCGCCGGCGAGTGCACGCGCGCCGAAGCCCTAGTCAGCGCTCAGCAGGCCACGCGCCAGTACGCCAAACGCCAGCTCACCTGGTTCCGCAACCAGACTCCCGAATGGCCCAGGATCACGACGCTGGATCCCGAGGCGCAGTGGTCCGCGCTGGAGGCGATGAGCTCATGAGGGCGCGCGGTCTTCGCCAATTGTTGACGCTCGCGGGCCAAGGTGGCATTTGCTCAAGGCATACGGATCAGGAGCCAGGCGTTGCGCACGGCGATCGTACTTAGCAGGCGGCCGGTATCGGTAGGAGGCTGAACCCCTCCCACTGACCTCGGTCGCGTCCCCAAGGCCCCTTTCAGCGGGCCTTTTTTCTTGGCTAAGTGCTCCAGATCCTCAGGTCCCGTCCCATGAACGTCCAGACCACCCCCGAAACTACCACCGCCCAGGCCGCCGGCGAGATCATGTCCGGCGCCCAGATGGTGGTCCGCGCCCTCGTCGACCAGGGCGTCACCGACCTCTTCGGCTATCCGGGCGGCGCGGTGCTGCCGATCTACGACGCCTTGTTCCACGAACATCGCCTGCGCCACATCCTGGTGCGGCACGAGCAGGGCGCGACCCACGCCGCCGAGGGCTACGCCCGCTCGACCGGCAAGTGCGGCGTGGTGGTGGTCACCTCCGGCCCTGGCGCCACCAACGCGGTCACCGGTATCACCGACGCGCTGATGGATTCGATCCCGCTCGTCGTGCTGACCGGCCAGGTGCCGACCCACCTCATCGGCACCGACGCCTTCCAGGAGTGCGACACCGTCGGCATCACCCGGCCGTGCACCAAGCACAACTACCTGGTGAAGGACGTCGCCGACCTGCCGCACGTGCTGCACGAGGCGTTCAAGATCGCCACGACGGGCCGGCCCGGCCCTGTGGTCGTCGACATCCCGAAGGACGTCCAGTTCGCCAGCGGGCTCTACGTGGGGCCGGGTCAGGCGCGGGCGAGCCACAACTACCAGCCGCGCCTCGAGGGCGATGCGGGCAAGGTCGCGGCGGCGGCGGCGCTGATCGCGGGCGCCCGGCGGCCGCTGCTCTACACCGGCGGCGGCGTCGTCAATTCCGGTCCGCAGGCCAGCGCGGCGCTGCGCGAGCTCGCGAGACTGACTGGGGCGCCGGTCACCTCGACCCTGATGGGCCTGGGCGCGTTCCCGGCCTCCAACCCAGCGTGGCTCGGCATGGTGGGCATGCACGGCGCCTTCGAAGCCAACCACGCCATGCACGACTGCGACGTGATGGTGGCGATCGGCGCGCGCTTCGACGACCGCGTCACCGGCCGCCTCGACGCCTTCTCGCCCGGCTCCAAGAGGATCCACATCGACATCGATCCGTCGTCCATCGGCAAGGTGGTGCGGACGGACCTCGGCATCGTTGGCGACGCCGGCCGGGTGCTGGAACAACTGATCGGCGCCTGGAAGCGGCAGAAGCTGGCACCCAATGCGCCGGCGCTCACCGACTGGTGGGCGCAGATCGAGCGGTGGCGCGGCCGGCGCGGGTTCGCGTATCGTCCGTCTTCGGATGTCATCAAACCGCAGTACGCCATCGAGCGCCTGTATGCGTTGACCCGCGGCCGCGACGTCTACATCACCACCGAGGTCGGCCAGCACCAGATGTGGGCGGCGCAGTTCTTCCGCTTCGAAGAGCCGAACCGCTGGATGACGTCCGGCGGACTCGGCACCATGGGCTACGGGCTGCCGGCGGCGGTGGGCGTGCAGGTGGCGCACCCGAAGGCGACGGTCATCGACATCGCCGGCGACGCCAGCGTGCAGATGACCATGCAGGAGATGTCCACGGCGCTGCAGTACGACCTGCCGATCAAGATCTTCATCCTCAACAACGAATGGATGGGGATGGTGCGCCAGTGGCAGGAGCTGCTGCACGGCGAGCGCTACAGCCACTCCTATTCGGCCAGCCTGCCGGACTTCGTGAAGCTGGCCGAGGCCTACGGCGCGGTGGGCTTGCGGACCGACCGGCCGGACGAACTCGACGACCTGATCGAGCTGATGCTGGACACCCCCGGGCCGGTGATCTTCGACTGCCGGGTCGAGCGGGCGGAAAACTGCTTCCCGATGATCCCCTCCGGCAAGGCGCACAACGAGATGCTGCTCGGCGAGGACGCGGCCGACATCGGCTCGGTCATCGATGAGGCGGGGAAGAAGCTGGTATAGTCCCCGCTCTTCCCCGCGAAAGCGGGGACCCAGGCTTTTTCAGCGGCTAAACGCCTTACGATAAAACCCCTGGGCCCCCGCTTTCGCGGGGGAGAGCGGTGTTAGGATAACCTCTTGTCACAGGCCGAGGCCGCATGACCGTCGAACCGCCCGCTGCCGCCTATGACATGGGCCATGCCGCCCAAGCGGAGTCCCTCGCCACTTTCGCGATCCTGGTCGACAACGAGCCCGGGGTGCTGCACCGCGTGGTGGGCCTCTTCGCCGCGCGCGGCTATAACATCGAGAGCCTCACAGTTGCCGAGACCGACGAGACGGCTCACACCTCGCGCATCACCATCGTCACCCGCGGCACGCCGCAGGTGCTGACCCAGATCCAGGCGCAGCTGGAGAAGATGGTCTCCACCCGCCACGTGATGAACGTCACGCTCGACCCCAACGGCGTGCAGCGCGAACTGGCGCTGGTGAAGGTGCGCGGCGTAGGCGCGGACCGGGTCGAGGCGCTCCGCATCGCCGACATCTTCCGCGCCCACGTCGTCGACACCACCAGCCAGAGCTTCATCTTCGAGATCACCGGCGCGCCGTCGAAGATAGACCGCTTCGTCGACCTGATGCGCCCGCTCGGCCTCGTGGAAGTCTCCCGCACCGGCGTGCTCTCCATCGAGCGCGGCGAAGAGGTGCTTTGACCCCTTCTCCCCTTGCCGGCCTGTTGCGCAATTCGATGAGATCGCCCTGAAAGCTCCCTTCCCCCTTGCGGGGAAGGGTTGGGGATGGGGGTGTCGGCTCAGTCGTCGTTGATTTGGTTTGGGAATTTCCGGCAAGCAGAGCGCTTGCACCCCCACCCCCCGACCCCTCCCCGCAAGGGGGAGGGGAGTTATGCAACAGCCCCCTTGCGGGAGAAGGTGGCCCGCGGGGCCGGATGAGCGGACGGACGGCCTTCGGCCGGACCCGGGGGCTGACACCTTCTCCCGCAAGGGGAGAAGGAAACTACTCCACCGCCTGCCGCTCGATCGCCGGGGTCCAGGCGGGGTCCAGGGTCTTGGCTGGGTGGGAGGCGGTGACCATGCCCAGGAACGGCGGGGTGATCGAGTAGCCGAGCAGGCTCTGCATAGCCGGCGACATCGCCCGGACCCTCTCCTTCGGAATGCCGAGGTAGAAGTTCTCCTGCGTGCGCAGCCAGGGCTGGCAGTACTGGTTGGTGAAGCCGAGTCGGGGCGCCTGGCTGCGATTGGCGCCGGCGCCGTGCACGAACGTGCCCGGGAAGACGGCGATGGCGCCGGCCGGCATCTCCAGCGGCACGGCTTCCGGCGGCGGGGGCGTCGCCGGCGTGCGGCCGAGCCGGAAGCCCATCACCTCCGCGTCGCTCCAGCGATGGCTGCCCGGGATCATCACCGTGCCGCCGTTCTCGGCGGTGAAGGCGTCGATGGCGCCGATGACGCTGATGCCCAGCGGCGGGCGGGGCCGCGGCTGCTGGTAGAAGCCGTCGTCGTAGTGCAACGACTGCGCCGCCTCGCCCGGGAAGATGCAGATGGCGTGGCTGGCCGAGAGCAGGAAGTTCGGCTTGAAAAACGCCGCCAGCACCGCCATCAGCCGCGCATCGCAGGCGATGTCCTCGAATACCTTGCCGCGGCCGACCAGGGTGTAGACCCGCTCGGTGGTGCGGCCCTCGAAGTCGTTGCGGCCGCGGTAGTGGCCCAGCAGCGGCTCGACGCCGGCGCGGAAGGCGGCCAGGCGATCGGCACCCAGGAAATTCTCGATGATCGTCCAGCCGCGGTCCCGCATTTCCGCAACGTGCGGCTTGGGATCGAATCCGGCGATCGCCGAGGCGGGCTGCGAGCCGTCCATGGTCGTCCTCCGCGTCCCTGAGATGGGCGTCACTTTGGCCGAATGCTACGCCGCGAGACGCCAGCCGCCAATCATTCGGCGGTCATCGCCTCCACCCAGTTCGGCGGATTCTCGGCGCGGAAGCGCGCCTTGTCGGCGGCCGAAGCCAGGCGCTCGATCAGCTGGGCGTCGTTGTAGACTTGGCCGGTGAAGCTGTCCGGCGTCTGCATCGCCAGCAGCACGGCGGCTTCGACGTAGGAGTCCGGCGACGGGAGGTTCGGACGGCTGCCCGGCTGGTAGGCCTGGGGCGCAGGCCGCGCGGTCGGGTTCTGGCCCGGAGCGGGGGCCATCGCGCCGGCGCCTTGCGGGCGGCCGAACAGCAGGCCGGGGGTCTCGATGCCGCCGACCGGCTTCATCGCGTTCACCGCGATGCCCTGGTCCTTGAGCTCGCGGGCGAGGCCGATGGTCATGGCCTCGATGGCCCGCTTGGTCGCGCCGTAGTGCGAGCCGCCGCGCGCCGCCACCGAGGAGATGTTGATGATGGCGCCGCTCTTCTGTTCCTGCATCGCCGGCAGCACGGCGCGGATGCAGCGGAACGGACCGTGGACGTTGATGTTGAACTCCAACTCCCAGCTCTTCGGCTTGATGGTCGAGATGAAGCCCGCGGGCTGCACCGCGGCGTTGGTCATCAGGATGTCGACGCGGCCCCAGGTGTCGAGAGTCCGCGCCGCCATCGCCTCGACGCTGTCCATGTCGGCGACGTTGCAGACCACCGCGATGGCCTCGCCGCCCGCCTCCTTCACCATGCGCACGGTGTCGTGGATGGTGCCGGGAAGGCGCGGATCGCTCTCGACCTCGGTCCGCGCCGCGACGACCACCTTGGCGCCTTCGCGGCCGTAACCCACCGCGCAATACTGCCCGAGCCCGCGGCTCGCGCCGGTAATGATGGCGACCTTGCCCGCCAGACGTCCGGCCATGAAATCCTCCCGCGTGAAATGGCTTTGGTTCGAAGTCCCAAGCCATAACGCGCCAGCGGGCGACAATCACGCCTCTCCGGCGACGCGATCGCGGCCGGAGGCGGCCTCCGTCGCCCGCGCGTCGCCTCTCAGGCCGCGGCGGGCGCCGCCGCCACCAGGCCGCTCCGGCGCCGGCGACCGCC
>DATJRL010000273.1:0-5593 GCA_035504785.1 Caulobacteraceae bacterium | reverse complement strand
CGGCTGGCACGACACCGGCGACGTGGTGGAGATGAGCGCCGATGACTGGATCACCATCCTCGGGCGGGTCAAGCGCTTCGCCAAGATCGGCGGCGAGATGGTCTCGCTCACCGCCGCCGAGACCCTGGCTTCCTCGCTGTGGCCGGACGCGCGGCACGCCGTCGTCGCCGAAGCCGACAGCCGCAAGGGCGAGCGGCTGGTGCTGGTCACCGACCAGATCGGCGCGGAGGCGGCCCAGCTGGTCGCCCACGCCCAGGCCATTGGCGTCCCCGAACTCGCCGCGCCCCGCAAGATCGTCCGCGTGCCCGAGATCCCCGTGCTCGGCACCGGCAAGACCGACTACGTCGCCATCCAGCGCATGGTGGAGACCGAAGCGCGCGCGGCTTAGGGGGCAGAACCTCCTTTCAACCAACATTGTCATCCCGGAAGCCGCGCGGCGGCTATCCGGGATCTGCTTCACCGACCTTGCTGGTGAGACAACGGACCAATGACGTCGTGGCCCATCAACTCGGGATACAGGTCTTCCCAATCAGGATTCTGCGCCTCGATCAGGTCAAACTTCCACTGGCGCTTCCAGCGCTTGAGACGTTTCTCGAAATCGATGGCGTCGCCAGTGGAAGTTCGACCTAATCGAAGGGGAGAACCCGGATTGGCACGACCTGTGGACAGAACTGATGGGGTTCGATGCTTTCGGGCCGCTGTCTCACCTGCAAGGTCGCGGCAAACCAGAAGGGGGTCCCGGATAGCCGCTTTGCGGCTTCCGGGATGACACAGGTTTGGTTGTCGGCCCCTAAGCCGCGCGCGCCTCGGTCTCCACCATGCGCTGGATGGCGACGTAGTCGGTCTTGCCGGTGCCGAGCACGGGGATCTCGGGCACGCGGACGATCTTACGGGGCGCGGCGAGTTCGGGGACGCCAATGGCCCGGGCGTGGGCGACCAGCTGGGCCGCCTCCGCGCCGATCTGGTCGGTGACCAGCACCAGCCGCTCGCCCTTGCGGCTGTCGGCTTCGGCGACGACGGCGTGGCGCGCGTCCGGCCACAGCGAGGAGGCCAGGGTCTCGGCGGCGGTGAGCGAGACCATCTCGCCGCCGATCTTGGCGAAGCGCTTGACCCGCCCGAGGATGGTGATCCAGTCGTCGGCGCTCATCTCCACCACGTCGCCGGTGTCGTGCCAGCCGCCCTCGGGCGACGCCAGCGCACCGGTTTCGTCCAGGTAGCCCGCCATCACGTTCGGCCCGCGCACGTAGAGCCGGCCGCCGCGACGGATGCCTTCCACGGGCTCGATGCGAGTCTCGATGCCTGGAACAAGGCCGCCGACGGTGCCGCGGCGGTTGTCCCCGGGCTTGTTCACCGCGATCACCGGCGCGGCCTCGGTGGCGCCGTAACCCTCGAGCACCGGGATCGGCCCGAACCGGTCGATGATCAGGTCATGGGTCTCGTCGCGCACCTTCTCGGCGCCGCAGACGATGAACCGCAGGCTCTTGAAGTCGTCCGGCTCCGCCGAGCGCGCGTACGAGTTGACGAAGGTGTCGGTGGCCAGGAGGATGCTGGCGGCGCTCTCGCGGATCAGCGTCGGAATGATCTTCACGTGCAGGGGCGAAGGGTACTGGAAGCTCTTCATGCCGGTCAGCAGCGGAAGCAGCACCCCGCCGGTCAGCCCGAAGCAGTGAAAGATCGGCAGCGGGTTGAACATCACCCAAGCCGGATCCAGCTCGATGTGCGAAGCCACCTGATCGACATTGGCGAGCACGTTGCCCTGGGTCAGCAGCACGCCGCGCGGCGCGCCGAAGCTGCCGGACGTGAACAGCACCACCGCGGGATCGTCGGGGCCGGTTTCGACCCGGAAGCGCCGTGGCGCCAGCGAGGCGGCAAGCGCGAAGAGCCGGTCGGCAAGGCCGATGCTGGCGCGCACCTCCTCCAGGTAGGTGATCGCACAGGTGGCCTCGAGGGCGTCTATCACGTCGTGCAGCTTGCCCTGCTCGACGAAGCGGTGCGACGTGAGCACGCGCTTCACCTTCCCGATCTGCACCGCCGCGCGCAGGTTGCGGATGCCGGCGGTGAAATTCAGCATCACCGGGATGCGCCCGAAGGCGTGCAGGGCGAAGAAGGTGACGACCCCGGCGGAACTCGACGGCAGCAGCACGCCCACCTGCTCGCCGGGCTGGGTAAGCTTGGCGATCTTCCCGCCGAGGGCGAACACCGCTCGGATCAGATCGGTGTAGGTCAGGGGGTTGCGCTCCTGGTCCTCCAGGATCGGCTTCTTCACCCCATAGGCGTGCGCCGCCTCGATGAAGGCGTCGAAGATCGGCCGACGGCTGCGTGCAGGATCGAATGTGCGCTTCATGCGCGGAACGCGACGCTCCCTGAACCGTCCCCGCTTTTTATAACGCAAAGGCTATAGACCGGCGCCCGCCTTGAAAAGGTGCGTTACGGCGCGTGATCGATCATCGGCGGCGGCGCTGGCGGACCGACGTGAGCCGTGACGAACCCCTCGACCGCCGCGAGCCAGGCGTTGCGGCGCGCATCGTCCTCCAGTTCCAGCGCCGGATCGGCCCGGGCAAGGCTCAGCGTCGTGGCGGCGGGCGGCGCGGCGCAGGCCGGCGACCCGGCGGGTGCGCTCACCAGCGTCGGCGCATGAATCCGCCCGAGGTCGGCGCGCGTTTGCGTTTGCAGGCGGTCGGCCGCCACGAGCCAGTCCTCGCTCGGCCCGCCCATGCGCAAATCCGGATTGGCGAGCTGCCAGAGATGTCCGACCGCCCCGCGCCATCGGTCGTGGGTGCGATGCGCCGCGAAGGCGTCCGGTCCGTCGCGCCGCCAGCCCGATCCGCCCGGCGCGCGCTGGTCGCCGAGGCCGAGCGCCCTTAACCAGCGCCCAGCCGGCGGCCCGCTCCGGCAACGAGGACTGCTGAGGACCAGCGCAGCCGGTCGGGCGCCGGTCTCCGCGGCTCGCGCCGCGATCGCCGCGCCCTGGCCCTCGCCGAGGATCACCAGTGGGACGGTCGGCTGCGGCTGGATGACCAGGTCGATCATCGCCCGCACCGCGGCGACATCGCCGTCGAAGCTTGTCACTTCGCCGAGGTCGCGATGCCGCGTGAGCCGCGCCGAGCCGCCTTGGCCCACGCCGTCGAGAACCCACACGGTGAAGCCGGCCCCGTTCAGGTTCCTTGCCGTCTCGAACCAGGTTTCGGCGCTCTCGCCGTAGTCGGGAAGGATCAGCACCTGGGCGCGCGGCGTCCCGGTCGCCCCGACGACGCCGTACCGCTGCACGGGCGACTTGCCGACCTGGATCAGCCCCCAGGCCCACCCCTCCGGCGGGTAGAACCGCTCGGCGAGGCCCGGAGGCGGCCGGCTCTCGACGAAGACGTCGGTGTCGTCGTGGCCGCCGATCCAGAACCCCATCAGCGCAAGCCAGGCCGCGGCGACCGCCACGAAGACGCCAGCGGCGGCCCAGCGGCCGCGCCTCGTGCCCAGCCATGCCCCCGCTTGCGCCACGGGCGGAAGGGTAGGCGCCGGCGAGGCCAAGCGCCACACTCGATGCGCGGCGACTTGATCGCCGGGCGCGAACCGACGATCTAGGGACCATGACCGTGGTCATCGAGCCCCGCACGGCCCGCGAGCTTCGCCATCCGGAAAAGCAGAACCGGCCCGACAGCCCGATCCTGCGCAAGCCGCCATGGCTGCGGGTGCGCGCGCCCGGCTCGCCCGGCTACCAGGCGACCCGCCAGATCGTGCGCGAGCACGGCCTCGTCACAATCTGCGAAGAGGCCGGATGCCCCAACATCGGCGAGTGCTGGCAGAAGTCGCACGCGACCATGATGATCATGGGCGAGGTCTGCACGCGCGCCTGCGGCTTCTGCAACGTCGCCACCGGCAAGCCGGCGCCCCTCGATCCCACCGAGCCGGCGCGCGTCGCCGAAGCGGTCGCCAGGATGGGGCTGAAGCACGTGGTGATCACCTCGGTGGACCGCGACGACCTGGCGGATGGCGGCGCCGAGCACTTCTTCCAGACGGTGCAGGCGATCCGCGCCGCCGCGCCCGTCGCGACGGTCGAGATCCTCACCCCGGACTTCCTGCGCAAGCCCGGCGCGGCCGAGCGCGTCATCGCGGCCAGGCCCGACGTCTTCAACCACAACCTCGAGACGGTGCCCCGGCTCTACCACTCGATCCGGCCCGGCGCGCGCTACTACGCCTCGCTGCGCCTGCTGGAGCGGGTGAAGGAGATCGACCCGGCCCAGTTCACCAAGTCCGGCCTGATGGTCGGCCTCGGCGAGGGTCGGGACGAAGTGCTGCAGGTGATGGACGACATGCGCTGCGCCGGCGTCGACTTCATCACCATCGGCCAGTACCTGCAGCCGTCTCGCAAGCACGCCCCCATCGACCGTTTCGTGCCGCCGGAGGAGTTCGAGGCGCTGGCCACCATCGCCTACTCGAAGGGCTTCCTGATGGTCGCCGCGAGTCCGCTGACCCGCTCCTCGCACCACGCCGGCGAGGACTTCGAGCGCCTGCGCGCCGCCCGAGCCGCGCAAGTCGCCGCCGCCTGAGCCGTTGCGCCACAGCGTCACGCGCATCCTGCCCTATGCGCCCCGCCAGCTGTTCGACCTGGTGGGCGATGTTGAGCGCTACCCGCAGTTCGTGCCCTGGGTGCTGCGGCTGCGCACCTGGAACCCGCGCGCCGACGGCGAGGGCGTCTCGATCGTCGACGCCGAGGCGGAGGTGGGTTTTTCGATCGTGCACGAACGCTTCGCCACCACGGTGCGCCGCGACGCGCCGGCGCTCGCCATCGACGTCGACCTGATCTCCGGGCCGTTCCGCAAACTCGAGAACCGCTGGCGCTTCAAGGATCACCCGCGCGGAACCGAACTCGCCTTCTCGATCGACTTCGAGTTCAAGTCGCGGCTGCTGACCACGCTGCTGGCCGCCAACTTCCACCACGCCTGCAACCGCCTGATCGCCTGCTTCGAGGCGCGGGCGAGGGCGCTGTACGCCGCCAAGAACTGACCCGGCTTCCCAGCCGCGCTGTAAGGGGTATGGATCGGGGACAGACCTATCGCAGCAGCCGTGGAAGCCGTCATGACCGCCACCGATCTCACCCAGGCCACCGCGGCGGAGCTGTCGCGTCTCTACCGGGCCAAGACGGCCTCTCCCGTCGAGGCGCTGACCGCCATCCTCGCGCGCGCCGAGACGGTGAACCCGCGGATCAACGCGCTGACGATCATCGACGCGGAACCGGCGCTGGCGGCGGCGCGGGCGGCCGAGGCGCGGTGGGGGCGGGGCGAGCCGCTGTCGCCGCTGGACGGCGTGCCGGTCTCCATCAAGGAGCTGGTGCGCACGAAGGGCTGGCCGCACACCATGGCCAGCCGGCTCACCGACAAGGCCCCGGCGGCCGAGGACGCCCCGGCGGTCGCCCGGCTCCGCGAGGCCGGCGCGGTGGTCTACGCCCAGAACACCAGTCCGGAGTACGGCTTCAAGGGTGTCACCGACTCGCCTCTGCACGGCATCACTCGCAACCCCTGGAACCTGGACCTGACGCCGGGCGGTTCGTCCGGAGGGTCCGGTGCGGCGGTGGCGGCGGGACTGGGGCCGCTGGCGGTCG
>DATJRL010000272.1:0-2449 GCA_035504785.1 Caulobacteraceae bacterium | reverse complement strand
TCTATACCGCCGGCGGGGTCAGCACGGCGGCGTTCGGCCTCATCGTCTCGATCGCCATGGGACCGCAGGTGCTGAAGGTGTTCTGGGCGCCGCTCGTGGACACGACGCTGAACCCCAAGGCCTGGTACCTCGCTGCGACGGCGGTGCTGGCGGTGGCGATCATGGCGTCCTCCTGCCTTCCGGTCCGGATGAGCTCGACGCCATGGCTGGCGGCGATCTCGGTGGTGGTCGCGATGGCCTCGAGCTTCCTCGGCATGTCCGCCGACAGCCTCATGGCCCACGACACGGCGCCGGAGCGTCGGGGCGCCGCCGGCGGTTGGAGCCAGGCCGGCAACCTCGGGGGCGCCGGGCTCGGGATCAGCCTGAGCCTCCTGGTGGCCACCTACACCCACTCCCTGCCGCTGGCGGGGCTCGCCGTGGCCGGCCTCTGCTCGGCCTGCGCGCTCGCCCTCGTCTTCGCCCCGGCGGCGCGGAGCCTGCCGCGCCGGGCCGACTACCTGGCCAGCCTCGGCCTGGTGGTGAAGGATTGCTGGGAGGTGTGCAGGGCGCGCAAAGGCTGGCTGACCCTGCTGCTCTTCGTCCTGCCGTTGGGCGCCGGCGGCGCCTCGCAGCTGTTCACCGGCATCTACCGGGAGTGGGGCGTGGGCGGCAGGCTCCTCGCCACCAGCACCCTCATCAACGCCATCGCCACGGGCCTGGCGGCGATCGCCGGCGGCTACATCTGCGACCGGGTGGACCGCAAGGCCGCCTACGTCGCCTTCGGCGTGATCTGCGGCGCGGTGGCGGCGGCGGCGGCGCTGCTGCCGATGACCCCGCTCTGGTTCGTGGTGTTCTGCGCCGCCTACTCGGCCGGGCTCGGGATGGCCTATGCGGCCTTTTCGGCGGCGACGCTGGAGGCGATCGGCGGCGGCGCGGCGGCGACCAAGTACACGCTGTTCGCCTCGGTCTCCAACGTGCCGGTGTTCCTCATGCCGGCGCTGGACGGCTGGGTCGACACGCGCTGGAAGGCGCCGGCGATGCTCTGGACCGAACTCGGCGTCGCGGTGGCGGGGGCGGCGGTGTTCGCGCTGGTGGCGATGGCGACCCGGCCGCGACGCGCGCTGGCGGTCGCCTAGTCCGGCTTGGCCTTCCCGCCTGCCTTGCGCCTGCGCAGATTGGCCCGCAGCGCCGCGGCCAACCGCGCCTCCCGCTGCTCCTTGGCGGACGGGCTTGGCTTCGGCGGCGGCTGAGAGGCTGGCGTCTGGTCTCGGTCGTGGCTCACGCCCCGACTCATATACGAGTGCGCCTTCTTGCGCGCAGCTTATGCGGGGCTGTCCCGCTTCGCTTTGAAGCCTTATGTCCACGGGAGCTACTCAGCCGGCCTGGCGTCGAGCGCCTCGTGCTCCGCCAAGCTGGAGTTTCAAGCCGTGTTCCACCATTACTTCTTCGCGGCCGCCGTCGGGGCGACTCTCCTGGCGACCACCCCCGCCTTGGCTGCGATCACCCGGCTGCTGCGGGGCCGCCGCTTGCGCCGGCGCCGGCCGGTCCAACTGCTTGCGGTCGGTCCCGCGCGGGACCTCTGAGATGGCCCCGATCTGGATTACCTGGGCGATGTTCGCCGACGCGGCCGCCCGGCGCGAAACGGCGACGCGCTCGGGACTCGCGACGCCCACGTGGGCGATCGCTCGAGTGGCGCCGTCGGACAGGATCGAACTGTCGACCTCAGCCTTACCAAGGATGCGCTCTACCACTGAGCTACGACGGCGCGGACTCGGGAGGGCGGGTAGTTAGCGGAGAGCCCTGCCCCTGTGAAGCACAAACCCGTCGCGGCCGAAACGCCGGGCCCGTCTCGGATCGCGCCTCAGGCGGCCGCGGCGGCGTCGCGCAGCTCTCTCGGGATGGAGTCGTAGACGGTGGCGGGGGTGATGCCGAGGCGGCGGCGGGCGGCCTCCAGCGGCTCGCTCATCAGCGCTTCGTAGTCCTCGCCGGGCAGCCACTTGGCCGCCTTGCCGCGCCGGTAGCCCTGCCAGATCGCCTGGGCGTAGGGAACGCCGTTGCGGCCGCGCGAGCGCAGCGCCGCGCCAAGGGCGATCAGCGCCCAGCCGAGGCTGCCGGTCTGGGCGTACGAGAAGGCGACGAGGCAGGCCTCGCCCAGGGCGTCGCGATGGTAGCCGGTAAGGACGTGCCAGATGTCGTGGGTGTCGCGGATGCGGCGGCCGAACCAGGCCCAGGGGTGCCGCGCGTCCACGCGCTTCTGGCGGCTGATGTCGCCCAGGCCTTGGGCGGAGAGTTGCTCGCCGCGCACGAACTCCCGGTAGGCCGCGCCGACGGAGCCTGGGGCGAAGCTGTCCAGCCAGGCGTCGTCCATCAGCCGCGGCTCGAGCTCGACCCGCTCGTAGGCGAGCCGGCCGCCCTGCGCGGTGGTGAGCAGGCGCTCGTAGTTCTTCGGCGTCGAGTTGCCGGCGAGCGC
>DATJRL010000271.1:0-6518 GCA_035504785.1 Caulobacteraceae bacterium | reverse complement strand
AAGACGGCGCTGGCGCTGTTCCGGATGGCGTAGGCGCGCGGGGCCCTCACCTCACCTCTCCCACTGCCGTGGGAGAGGGCTACTGAGAGGTCGGGGTCGCGGAGGGACGGCGAAGCTGCCGCTCGCTATCCGGAGCCCTCTCCCCGGCGAAGACGGGGAGAGGTGAGGTGAGGGGTCAACCGATCTTCCCCAGCGCGCGCTCGAACAGCCTGATCGTCGAGGCGTGGAGGTAGTCGCCGGTGACCTTCGGGGCCTTGCCGGCGCAGGCGCGGGCGTAGGTGCCTTCGAGGATCGCGCCGATCTTGTAGCAGGCCAGCACCTCGTACCAGCCGGCGTGGCTGACGTCGCAGCCGGTGCGCTCGGCGTAGCGGTCGATCAGTTCCTGGCGGGTCGGAAAGCCGTCCCAGGGCTTCACCGGGCCGGTGTCCGCGCCGTCGGCCGGCCAGTGGGAGAGCAGGCCGCCGAGGTCGACCAGCGGATCGCCCAGCGTGGTCAGCTCCCAGTCGACCATCGCCGCCAGCTCCGGCCCGTCGCGGCGGAAGAGCACGTTGCCGAAGTGGAAGTCGCCGTGGATCAGGCCGGGGCGGAAGCTTTCCGGCCGGTTGGCCTCCAGCCAGGCGCCGATTTCGGTGACGCCGGGCAGGCCGGCGATGCCGGGCCAGCCGTCGTACTCGGCGTAGCTCTCCAGCTGGGCGCGCCAGCGGGGAACCTGGCGTTCGAGGTAGCCGTCGAGCTTGCCGAGGCCTTCGAGGCCCCTGGCGGCCCAGTCGACCTGTCCGAGCGCGGCGACGGCGTCCGCCGTCTCCAGCCCCATCCGGTGACGGATGGCGGGATCGCCCGCGTGCAGCGCCGGCATCTCGTCGCGGGGCAGGAAGCCGTCGACGGGCGCCATCAGGTAGAAGGCCGCGCCGCCGAGAATGCTTTCATCCGGGCAGGCGGCGATCAGCGCCGGATGGCGTACGTCGGTTCCGGCCAGGGCCGCCAGCACCCGCGCCTCGCGCCGCATGGTCTCGTTGGAGTTGGCGCGAAGGTGCTTCGGCGGCCGGCGCAGCACGTAGCCGCGGCCGGCCCGTTCGAACCGCAGCAGGATGTTCTGGGTGCCGCCGGCGAGCAGGCGCGGGTTCTCGATCGGGCCCTCGCCCAGGCCGCGCGCGTCCATCCAACCGGTCAGGACGTCCAGCGGGACGAGTTCGGCCCAGTCCTGGTCGCCGCCAGGCACGACCGAACCTGCTTCCCGCGTCGCCTCCGCCATGGCGCTTGCCTTCCGCCTCGTGAGCGGCCGAGACTATCGCCCGCCATGTCGCTGAAACGCCAGTACGAAGACGACGGGGTCGTCCTGCTCGAGGGCGCGCTCGGCCCGGCGGCGCTGGCGGAGGCCGAGGCGGCCTACGACTGGACCCTCGCCAATCCTGGACCGGGCGCGACCCGCTTCGCCCAGGCCAGCGACGCCACCTTCCTCAACGACCTCTACAATCCGCGCTGCCTGGAGGGGTACCGCCCGATGCTGGAGGCCTCGCCGCTGCCGGCGCTGATCGCCGACATCTGGGGCGCCGGCGACGTCTGGTTCTTCTACGAACAGGTGTTCCTGAAGCAGGGCGGCGAGACGCGGCGCACGCCCTGGCACCAGGACTCGTCCTATCTCGCCATCGCCGGCCGGCATCTGGCCGTCGCCTGGATCAGCTTCGACCCCGTGCCGCGCGCCGACGCCCTGGAGTTCGTGCGCGGCTCGCACAAGGGCCGGCTCTACAACGGCTCGCGCTTCGAGCTCGGCGACGACACCGCGCCCACCAACCCGAACTCCTTGCTGCCGCGGCTGCCCGACATCGAGGCGGACCGGAGCGCCTGGGATATCGTGGGCTATGAGACCCGCCCCGGCGACGTGGTGCTCTTTCATCCAAGGATGTTGCACGGCGGCGCGCCGACCCATCCTGGCGGTCGCCGGCGCACGCTGACCCTGCGCTTCTTCGGCCAGGACGCGATTTACGAAGCCCGCGACGGCCGCGCCGGCCCGGTGATCAAGGGCTTCCACGACCGGATGCGGACCGGCGACGCCTTCCGCGACCCCTCGTTCCTCAAGCTGAGGTAGCCGGCGCTATCTCTCGAGGCGGCGCCGGACCCGTGCCACGAGTCGACGGGCCGGCTGACGCCCGTAGAAGACATAGAGGCCCGAGCCGATGATCGCGCCCACCAGGAAGTACGGGTCCACGCTCGCCTCCGACGAAGGTGCTGCCGGAAGCGAGACTAGGGCCAGCCGCGAGTCGCGCCCATAGGACGATTTGACCCAACCGGAGAGTCGGGCGCCGTCACAGCACTCTGGGCCGCCGGATGGCGTGGTAGACCACCAGGACGACGATCGCGCCCACGACGGCGACGAAGATGCTGTAGAGGTTGATCCCGGTGACCCCGGAGTGACCGAACGTGTGGAACAGGAAGCCGCCCACAAAGGCGCCGATCACCCCGAGCACGAGGTCCATGATCAGCCCTTCGCCTCTGCGATTGACGATCATGCTGCCGATCCAGCCGGCGACAAGGCCCACGACGAGCCATGCGATGAGTGACATCTGGGTTCCTCCTCGGCCGCAACGGATGTGGCCATGCGGAGGGCAATGGTTGATGCGCCGGAAGGGTTCCCGGAGCGGGCGACGGGTCAGATCGCCCGCCCCTGCCAGTAGCGATCCTTCAACAGGCGCTTGTAGAGTTTGCCGGTGGGCAGGCGCGGCATCTCTTCGATGAAGTCGATGGAGCGCGGCGCCATGTAGTGGGCGAGCTTGTCGCGGGCGAAGGCCATCAGTTCCGCGTTCAGCGCCGCGTCGGGCGCGACGCCGTCCGCCGGCTCGATCACCGCCTTCACCTGCTCGCCCATCTCCTCGTCCGGCACGCTGAACACCGCCACATCGCCGACCTTGGGGTGCAGGATCAGCGCGTCCTCGATCGCCTGCGGATAGATGTTCACCCCGCCGGAGATGATCATGAACGCCTTGCGGTCGGTGAGGTAGAGGTAGCCCTCGGCGTCCACGTAGCCGACGTCGCCGAGGCTCATCCAGTTGTCGTGCCGCGGGTGCTGGGCGGCGCGGGTCTTGGCGGGGTCGTTGTGGTAGGCGAAGGTCATGG
This sequence comes from Caulobacteraceae bacterium, assembly GCA_035504785.1. Classification (GTDB taxonomy): domain Bacteria; phylum Pseudomonadota; class Alphaproteobacteria; order Caulobacterales; family Caulobacteraceae; genus Acaudatibacter. The sequence continues at coordinate 3,407 of DATJRL010000271.1, read as the reverse complement.
TCTCGCGCTCGAAGTAGATCAGGCCCGCCTCGCCGGTCGGGAGTTCGTTCCCCTCCTCGTCGCAGATGTGCAGCACGCCCATCGCCGCGCGGCCCACCGAGCCCGGGTGCGACAGCCAGTCCTGGCTGTCGATGGCGGTCGAGCCGGTTCCCTCGGTGCCGGCGTAGTACTCGTAGAGCACCGGTCCCCACCACGCGATCATCTGGCGCTTCACGTCCACCGGACAGGGCGCGGCGGCGTGGACGGCGATCTTGTGCGATGACAGATCGTATTTGGCGCGCACGTCCTCGGGCAGCTTCAGCATGCGGATGAACATGGTCGGCACCCACTGGCTGTGGGTGACCTGATAGCGTTCGATGAACCGGAGCGCGTTCTCCGGGTCGAACCGTTCCATCATCACCACCGTGCCGCCGAAGCTGTTGACCGTGGTGGTGAAGCCCAGCGGCGCGGAGTGGTAAAGCGGGGCGGGCGACAGATAGACCGTGTCCCGCGAGTAGCCGTAACGGTTCGCCGCGCTCTGGCGCAGCAGGAATCCCTGGTCGATGGTGCGCGCCTGCAGCGGGCGTAAGATGCCCTTGGGCCGCCCGGTGGTGCCGGACGAATAGAGCATGGTGTCGCCCATCCACTGCGGCTCGACCGGCGTCTCGGGGTAGGGCGCGATGGCGTCCTCGTAACTCTCCCAGCCGTCGATCACGCCGTCGACCATCAGCCGGATCGGGCAGTTCGGGATCAGCGGTCCGAGCGGCGCCACCAGTTCGCGGCGGTCGTAGGACGAGACGATCGCCTTGGCCATGCAGTCATTGACGATGTAGGCGGAGTCGTCCGGCGGCAGGTAGCGATTGACCGCGGTGAGGTAGAGCCCCGAGCGGAACGCCGCCCAAACCACCTCGGGGTAGCGCAAGTTGTTCTCCATCAGGATGGCGATGTGGTCGCCGCGCCTCAGGCCCTTGGCGTGGAGGAACTGCGCGAACTGGTTGGAGCGTCGGTCGAGTTCGCCGAAGGTCACCACCCGGCCGCTCTCGGCGGCGATCATCGCGGGCTTGTCGGGCGTTTCTCGGGCTTGGTCGGCGATAAACACGGGGCGGGCTTCCTCGAGGTTTTCCGATTATGTAAGTCGGGCGCGGCCCGATGCGCGAGGCTTTCGTCGCGTCAGACATCACGAGCTTATCCGTCACCCCGGCCAAGCGAAGCGCAAGCCGGGGCCGGACCGGCCGGATCCTAGACGACTTCCAGCTTGGCGACGGCGCGTCCGGCCCCGGATCGGCGCCGCCTGGCGGCGGCTTGTCCGGGGCGACGGAGGAATGGCGCGCCAAGCCTCGCTCGGCTAGCAGTGAGCCGACGATGGAGGGATCGATGGAAGAGCCTAAGGACGCAACACCGGCGACGCGCGCCGCGCTGGCCCGTCTGGCCGCGAGCCTGCCGGCGGACGACGGAGCGGATTTCGAGCGGGTGCGCCGGGGCTTCATCGGCACGCTGCCCAACGCCCGCGTCGAGACCGCCGGCCGCGTCACCTGGGACCTGGCGCCGTTCGAGTTCGAGAAGGCGGAAGCCTGCCCGCCGAGCGTCCATCCCAGCCTCTGGCGCCACGCCAAGCTCAACCTCGAGCACGGCCTCTTCAAGGTGACCGACGGCGTCTACCAGGTGCGCGGCTTCGACATCTCCAACATCACCTTCATCGAGGGCGAGACCGGCTTTGTCGTTATCGACCCGCTGACCTCCGCCGAGCCCGCGGCGGCGGCGCTGGCGCTGATGCGCCAGCATCGCGGCGACAAGCCGGTCTCGGCGGTGATCTACACCCACAGCCACGTCGACCACTATGGCGGGGTGATGGGGGTGCTGAGCGAGGCCGACGTCGCCGCCGGCGCGCGGATCATCGCGCCGGAGGGCTTCCTCATCGAGGCGGTGAGCGAGAATGTGCTGCTGGGCAACGTGATGAACCGGCGCGCCACCTACATGTACGGCGCGCTCCTGCCCCGCGGCCCACGGGGCCACATCGACGCCGGGCTGGGCAAGGCGGTGTCGCTGGGCACGGTCAACCTCGTCGCGCCCACCGAGAGCGTCTCCAAGACCGGCACGCGACTCTCCATCGACGGAGTCGAGACGGTGTTCCAGGTGACGCCGGGGACCGAGGCGCCGGCGGAGATGAACTTCTACTTCCCGAAGTACCGCGCCCTCTGCATGGCCGAGAACTGCACCTGCAACCTGCACAACCTCTACACCCCGCGCGGCGCCCAGGTGCGCGACGCCAAGGCTTGGAGCTTCTACATCGACGAGGCGATCGACCTCTTCGCCGGCCAGTCGGACGTGCTCTTCGCCAGCCATCACTGGCCACGCTGGGGCAGGGCGGACAGCGCCAAGTTCCTGACCACGCAGCGCGATCTCTACAAGTACGTCCACGACCAGACGCTGCGGCTGGCCAACCACGGCCTGACGCCGAAGGAGATCGCCGAGGAGCTGGCGCTGCCGCCGACGCTGGCCGCCGAGTGGCACACCCGCGGCTACTACGGGACGCTCAACCACAACGCCAAGGCGGTCTACCAGCGCTACCTCGGCTGGTTCGACGGCAACCCCGCCAACCTGCACCCGCTGCCGCCGACGGACGCCGGCCGGCGCTACGTCGACCTCGCCGGGGGTCCCGAGGCGCTGCTCGCCAAGGCGCGCGCCGCCTTCGACGCCGGCGACTACCGCTGGGTGGCGGAGGTGGTGAACCACCTGGTGTTCGCCGATCCGGACAACGAAGCCGCCCGCGCGCTGCAGGCCGACGCGCTGGAGCAGATGGGCTACCAGGCCGAGTCCGGGCCGTGGCGCGCCTTCTACCTGACCGGCGCCCAGGAGTTGCGCTCGCGCCGCCCGAAGCCGACGACCCCGCGCCAGGCCGCCATGGCCCAGCTGCCGCGCCTGCCGGGCGCGATGCTGCTGGATTCGCTCAGCGTGCGCCTGAACGGACCGAAGGTCGGCGCGGCCAAGCTGGCGCTGCAGGTCCAGTTCACCGACCTGGACGAGACCTATCTGCTGGAAGTCGAGAACGCCGTGTTGCGTCACCACCAGGACCGCACCGCGCCCGGCGCCCCCACCGCGCGCCTCACCCGCCCGACCCTGGTGCAGCTGGTGACCGGCGCGACCACCGTCGAGGCGGCGCTGGCCGACGGATCGCTGTCCGTCGAGGGCGACACGGCCGTGCTGTCCAGCTTCCTCGGCTGGCTCGACCGTTTCGACTTCTGGTTCGAGATCATCGAGCCTTAGAGCGTGGATCGAGATCGGCGAAGTTCTCCTCTGACGGTGAACATCTCTCCTCACGTCATCGCCGGGCGAAATCCCGGCGACCCATGGACCGAGCGCAGGATGCCGGCAGGGCTTCCACCGAAGCCCGATGGCGCGCGCGGCGCAAGCGTGTGAGCGATGTCGAG
>DATJRL010000270.1:0-3923 GCA_035504785.1 Caulobacteraceae bacterium | reverse complement strand
TTGTCGCCGATCTTGCGGTCCAGCATGATCTCGGAATTGCCGGTGCCCTTGAACTCTTCGAAGATCACCTCGTCCATGCGGCTGCCGGTATCGATCAGGCCGGTGGCGATGATGGTCAGCGAGCCGCCTTCCTCGATGTTGCGCGCGGCGCCGAAGAACCGTTTCGGCTTCTGCAGCGCGTTGGCGTCCACCCCGCCGGTCAGCACCTTGCCCGAGGACGGGACCGTGGCGTTGTAGGCGCGGCCCAGCCGCGTGATGCTATCGAGCAGGATCACCACGTCGCGCTTGTGCTCGACCAGGCGCTTGGCCTTCTCGATCACCATCTCCGCCACCGCCACGTGGCGCGTCGCCGGCTCGTCGAAAGTCGAGGAGATCACCTCGCCCTTCACCGTCCGCTGCATGTCGGTGACTTCCTCGGGCCGCTCGTCGACCAGCAGCACGATCAGGTAGCACTCCGGGTGGTTGGTCTCGATCGACTTGGCGATGTTCTGCAGCATCACTGTCTTGCCGACCCGGGGCGGCGAGATGATCAGGCAGCGCTGGCCCTTGCCGAGCGGCGCCACGATGTCGATCACCCGGCCGGTGCGGTCCTTCACGGTCGGGTCCGGCAGCTCCATGGTCAGACGCTCGTCCGGGTAGAGCGGCGTCAGGTTGTCGAAGAGCACCTTGTGCCGAACGTTGTCCGGGTTCTCGAAGTTGATCAACTGCACGTTGGTCAGGGCGAAATACCGTTCGCCCTCCCGCGGCGCGCGGATCGAGCCGTCGACGGTGTCGCCGGTGCGCAGGCCGAACTTCCGGATCTGCGAGGGGCTGACGTAGATGTCGTCCGGTCCGGGCAGGTAATTGGCTTCGGGGCTGCGCAGGAAGCCGAAACCGTCCTGCACCACCTCCAGCGTGCCGGATCCGCCGATCTCGACCCCTTCCTCGGCGAGGGTCTTCAGAATCGCGAACATCATGTCCTGCTTGCGCATGGAATTCGCGTTCTCGATTTCCAGACGCTCGGCAAAGGCGACGAGGTCGGCGGGCGAGGTTTTCTTCAGTTCCTGCAATGACATGCGGGTGATCTGAAGCTCGGCGATCGCCTTGGAAGCGGCGCTGGGCTCGGCCGGCTCGGCGTTGGCGTCGGCCTCGAAGGCGTCGACGGCCTCGGGCTCGAGGTCCGCGGATTGGATTTCAGTGATGTCGGACATGGCTCGTCTCAAAGCCCGGCGCGCCGAGGCGGCCGGTGGAGGAAGGGTTTCGATGGCGCCCTAGCGTCTGAGGAAACTCAAATGCTCGGCGTTCGATAAGGGGGCCGGCCGTCGGGCGCCTGTACAGGCGGCGGTCCGGAGAGAAGGCGGGGGAAGCGCGGCGGATGACTCGCTTCGGCAGCCAGCGGAAACATATGCCGCCGCTCGCGTCAAGCGCGCTTCAGAAGCGGAACTTGGTGACGATAGCGACGATCATCAAGATGGCGGCCAGAAACGGCAATTCGTTGACGGCGCGCCAGAAGCGCTCGCTGTGCGGCCGCGCACCGGCCTCGATCCGCCGCCGCGCCACGCCCAGGTAGTGATGCCACCAAGTAAGAAAGACCACCCCCGCCAGCTTGGTGAGCATCCAGGGCTGCAGCAGGAACGACCAGCCCCATCGCATCTGCGTCGCGTCGAACCAGATCAGGATCAGACCTAGCAACCAGACCAGCACCATCGCCACGTTCATGATGCCGCGATAGAGCCCGCGCTCCATCACTATGAACGTCTCGTCCATCTGCGAGCCCGTCTCGGCGCGTGTGTGGTAGGCGAAGAGGCGCGGCAGGTAGAGCAGCCCCGCCATCCACGCGATCACCATGACGATGTGCAGCGCGATCAGCAGGTTGTGCCAGCCGTCCAGGTGCATTCAGGCGGCCTCCCGAGCCTTCAGCGCACATCGCCCGCAGCCGGCGCCGCACGCGTGGCCGCCCGGGTAAAGGCCCTCGCGGTCCAGCGCCTTCACCACCAGGCGCGCCAGCCCGTCGATGAAGGTCGCATCGTCCCGCAAGGCCGGAACTCGAAGATAGGGCGACGCGCCGGCCCGGTCGGCCAGCGCGGCGTAATCGCGGTCGAGCTCCACCAGCGTCTCGACATGCTCGGAGACGAAGGCGATCGGGTCGACGATGACCCCCAACCCCTCCGCGCCGGCCGCCGCGATCTCCTCCGTGGTCTGCGGGCCGATCCACTTCAGCGGCCCGACCCGGCTCTGGTAGCACACCCGCCAGTCCCAGCCCTCGCCCAGTCGCGCCGCGACACCTGCGCAGGTGCGCTCCACTTGCCAGCGGTACGGATCGCCGGACCGCGACGTTCGCTCCGGCAGCCCGTGGGCGGAGAACAGCAGGCGCACACGCCTCGGCGACCCGGCCGCCTCCCAGGTGCGGCGGATCGACTTCGCGTGGGCCTCGACCAGCGCCTCGTTGTCGAAGTAGCAGCAGAGGCCGTGTGTCCGCCCCGCGCCTCGATACGAGCGCCGCCAGGCGGCCAGCGACGAAGCCGTGGTGGTGGTGGAAAACTGGGGATAGAGCGGCGCCAGCACCACCTCGTCCGGCGCGAAAGCGCTGACCGCCGCGGCTGTTTCCTCGGTCAGCGGCCGCCAATAGCGCATGGCGATGAACACCTTCACCTCGTCCGTCGGACGCAGCGCCGCCAACCGCGTCGCCAGCGCCGTCGCCTGAGCTTCGGTCTCGGCGTTCAAAGGCGAGGCGCCGCCCATCACGGCGTAGTTCGCCCGCGCGAGTTTTTCCCTGGTCCGCGAGATCAGCTCGGCCAGCGGCAGGCGCACGACGCCGGGCGCGGCGATGATCGCCGGATCGGCGAACAGGTTGCGCAGGAACGGCCGCACCGCCGCTAAGCTGTCCGGTCCGCCGAGATTGAACAGCACCACCGCGATGCGGCTCATGCGTTGCGCCAGCTCGTCACTTGCGCCACGGCCCGAGAGATGTGTTCGACGGGCGTGTCTTGCAGAACCCCGTGCCCCAGGTTGAAGATGTACGGACCGCCGGACCATTGCCGCAGCAGTTCGTCGATCCGCGCTGTCATCGCAGGACCGCCAGCCCGAAGCAGCTCCGGATCCAGGGCGCCCTGAATGGCGTGGTTCGCCTGCAATCGTACGCCAAGCTCGGCCGGCGCATCCGTCCCGAGGCCCACCACCTGCACGCCAGTCTCCGCCGCATAGCGCTCGACCAGCGTCGGCGCCGCCCCCCGTGGAAACCCGATCACCGGCACGCCCACCCCCCGCGCCCGCAGGCCCCGAAGGATCGCGCGGTGCGGCCGGATCACCAGGCGCTCGAACAGGTCCGGCTCGGGCAAGACCTCGGCCCAGGACTCGAACAGTTGCAGCGCCTGGGCGCCGGCCTCGGCCTGCATCGCCATGTAGGGGACGCTCGCCGCGGCGACGATGTCCACCAGCGCACCGACACGCTCCAGATCCGCCAGGGCGAGCGCCTTCGCCTCGGCTCGCGCCGTCTCGCCGCCACGCCCCGTCAGCATGTAGGTCGCGACGGTCCATGGCCCGCCGGCGAAACCGATCAACGCGCGGTCAGGTTCGAGCTCGGCCCGAACCCGCCGCAGAGTCTCGGCGACGAACGAGAGGTCGGCCGCCGCGCTTTCCGCCTTCGCGGCAAGGCTCTCCAGCGCCGGCAACGGGCCGAACCGTGGACCTTCGCCGGTTTCGAACCACAGCTTCTGCCCCATCGCCATTGGTAGGATCAGGATGTCGGCGAAGATAATCGCCGCATCGTAGGCGAAGCGCCGCATGGGCTGCAGCGTCACTTCCGCGGCCGTCTCGGGATTGCGGCAGAGCTCCAGGAAACCGCCGACCTTCGCCCGCAGCGCGCGATATTCCGGCAGGCATCGCCCCGCCTGGCGCATGAACCAGATCGGGGGACGCTCGACGGGCTCGCGGGCGAGGGCCCT
>DATJRL010000269.1:0-3185 GCA_035504785.1 Caulobacteraceae bacterium | reverse complement strand
CCTACGGCATTGAGGCGCTGGAGGCCAAGGACCCGCTGGCCTGGCCGGCGTTCGCGACGGTGGATGACGTCAAGGGCCTGCCGCCCACGGTAATCAGCGTCAACGAGTGCGACCCGCTGCGCGACGAGGGCGTCGTCTTCTACCGCCGCCTGCTCGCGGCCGGTGTCCCGGCGCGCTGCCGGCAGGTGATGGGCACAGTGCATGGCACGGAGATCTTCGCGGTGGCCTGCCCCGACATCAGCCGCGACACCGCCAGCGATCTCGCCAACTTCGCGAAGCGGTAACGCCTGACTGAGGCGGGACGGCCTTGAGCCGAGCCCCTTCCCCAGGAGGGGAAGAGTTCGGCTCGCCAACGCGATCACGAACCTCAGTGGCCCTCGTAGGCGAGGTAGCCGCGTTCGACGAGTCGACGGGTGGCCTCGTACACGTCCGAGATCTCTTCGTAGGAACGCCGCAGATCGGTCAATTGGTCCACCTGCGCGCGACTGAGGGGCTGGCCCGACTCCGCGGCCGCCAGCGCGGCGGTCACCCAGCGGACTCGGGCCTGGGCCGCCGCGACGCCTAGGTGCTGGAAGGCCTTGCCGTCAATCTTGTTGAGGGTCCCGACCACCACCTCGCGGTTCGAGACGTAGGCGATGTAGTCGATCTGCTCGAGATGGCCGCGCAGCCGCCGCTGGGCCTGGGGATCGAGGTTGGCGTCGGGCTCGAAGTGGTCGCTCGTACGCCGGACGGTGGAGGTCTTGGTGGACATCGGCTGGGTCTCCGAGTCGCCAGCATGGTCCCACGCGCTTAAGCGATCGTGTGCAACTCCGCGGCGGCGTCAGGCCGGCGCCACTTCCTGGATCACCTCGAAGCCCTCGAAGCGCGGATGACCGGCGTAGAGGGGGCGGTTGGCGCCGGCGTCCTTGTGGGCGGCGCGGAAGGCCTCGGAGCGGGTCCAGGCCTCGAAATCGGCCTTCGAGCGCCAGACGGTGTGGGAGGAATAGAGCGTGTGTTCTTCGTCCTTCGGCCCGCGCAGCAGATGGAAGGCGACAAACCCCGGCACGCCGGCCAGGTGCGTGTCGCGCGACAGCCAGACGTCCTCGAACGCCTGCTCCTGGCCCGGCAATACGGTGAAGCGGTTCATGGCGATGAACATCGGCGTCTCCCTCTGCGGGGGCGACTCTGGCACGGCCGGCCCGGGCTCGCCAACCGCCGGGGAAATCACGTTGGCCGATCAACGGTTGACGTGCGCATCGAAGCCCGCTTGGTAGACGCCGAACGCCCCCTTCGAGAGCGGGCGCGGAATTCTAGAGGAACGCCATGGCCGTCAAAAGATTTCCCATCGAAGCCAGCCACATCCTTATGTTCGCCCGCTCGGTGGGCGACGACAACCCGGTCTACTCGGACGCCGAGGCCGCGAAGAAGACCGAGGCCGGCGGCATCATCGCTCCGCCGACCTTCGCCCAGGCCAGCGCCCAGTTCGATCCGGACTACTTCCTACGCCCGAAGATCGGTCAGCCTTGGTTCGGCTCCGGCAAGAATCCCACCGGCATCCAGCGCGCGCCCGGCGGCGGGGGAGGGGGCGGTGGCGGCGGTGGCGGCGGCCTCCACGCCGAGCAGCACTTCGAATATCACCGGCACCTGCGTCCCGGCGACGTGCTCAGCGCCGAGACCAAGCCCGGGAATACCTGGGAGCGAGAGTCGAAGCGCGCCGGCAAGTTGGTGTTCTCCGAGAGCGTCACCGAATATCGCGACCAGAACGGCGAACTGGTCATCACCGCCCGTGGCGTCGGCGTGCGCACCGAACGTCCCGTCGACGCCAAGGCTTAGGGAGGATCAGGCAGATGGCTCTTTCCGCATCGAAGTTGAAGGTGGGCGACACCCACTCCGCGCGCCTGGTCGAAGACCTCAAGCGCACGCAGATCGTTCAGTACGCGGGCGCCTCCGGCGACTATAATCCGCTGCATACGGACGAAATCTTCACAACCAAAGTGGCAGGCTACCCCTCGGTGTTCGCTCACGGCATGCTGACCATGGGCATGACCGGCAAGATGCTCACCGACTATGTCGGCGACGCGAGGCTCACCAAGTACGGCGTTCGCTTCACCAACCAGGTCTGGCCCGGCGACACTCTCGACTCCACGGCCACGCTGAAGGAGATCAAGGACGAGGGCGGTCAGAAGATCGCGGTCTTCGATGTCGAGACCAAGAACCAGGACGGCGTCACCGTCGTCAGCGGCTACGCCGAAGCGAGGGTCGATCCGTAGGACGCGGGGCTAGACCCAGCCATTCACCTTCGTCGCCCAGAGCGTCAGTTGCGCGGTCTGGATCTGTCCCGCGCCTGCGCTGAGCGCCTGGCCGATCTCGGTCGCCAGCGCCCTCGCCTGCGCGCCATGGGGTCCGCTGGAGTCGGCGGCGAGCGCCGCTCGGGCGGTGTCGAGCTGCTGGATGAGGTCCGACGGCTGGTTCGACCGACGGCGGCCCGGGCGAGCGCCAGGCTCTGCGCCGCCTCGATCAGCGGCAGGTTCGCCGGCGCAAGCCGCGCCGGCACGCCGGCCTGGATCGCCGCGAGGTCGGCGTCGGCATCCTTCACGTCGCCGGATTGCAGCGCGGCGTCGGCCGACTGAAGCCGCACCTGGGCGGGGAAGCGGGCCAGCATCTGGCGGTGAGCGCCTGCGCGCGTCGGCGTCTGATCGGGGAACAGCTTCGAAGTCGCGCCCGGCAGTTGTTCGGCGTAGGAGAGCGCCTGGGCGAGGTCGTTGTCGGCCCCCAACTGATCGCCATGGGCGATGGCCACGCGGGCGTTGTCGATGCCCGCCAGCATGGCCGCGCCTGGGTCGACCGCCGAGTCGGTGGAGAAACTCACCGCCTGGGCCGCTGACGGTGCAGCCACCCGATGCCGGTGGCAGGCCGCGCAGGTCAGCAGCAGGCCGGCGACCACGATGAATCGATTGGCGTTCATGACGGAGCCGGCGTAGCGCCGCCGCGTCGGCTCGGAATGTCGCGTCCGCCTGGGGCGAGACACGAATTTGCAGCCGGGAAAGCCCGCTCGGTCGAACTTGTCGGCGACGGCAAGGGGTGTCCGGCTGGTTGGGAAGCGCAACCGATCCGTCGGGCCTCGCTGCGCCGCTCGCGGAGAGTGAGGCTACCTGATCGCCAGCCCGTCCAGCCCGCTTTCGCGCCACTCTCTCAGCAGCTCGAAA
>DATJRL010000268.1:0-9318 GCA_035504785.1 Caulobacteraceae bacterium | reverse complement strand
TGCGGATCACCTCGGCGCCGAAGGCCGCCAGCCACCTCGTCGCCCCGGCGCCCGCCAGCTGGCCGCAGAAGTCGCAAACGCGAACCCCGGCCAACGCCTCCGCCGTCGCCGTCTCCACCCGCTCTTCCACCCGCGCCGCCTCGGTCCAAACCCAACCCCCGAACCGGACCACCCCCCGCCCGGAACCGCAAGCCCGTAACGGCGCGGCGGGCGCGCTCGCTGCGCGGAGGCGCGCGGAAGGTTGCCCGAACCGGGGTTCGGCGCATGCCCTCGCTCGCAGGCGTTCGCGGCGCGGCCGCCGCCGGGCGCCCAACGACCGGCGTCTTTTCGCTTGCACCGCCATCGGTCGGCGAATCGCGCCAAGTCCGCCTTGACGGCGATTTCACCGATAATCCACCGATAGTATCGGTCCCCGCCCGCGTCGCGGACGGCGGCCGCACGGTTCCATCGGCCCGAAGCTGTTGTTTCCGAGCCACAATGCCGACCTAAACGATATCAAAGACCCCGCCGCCTCCGGCGTTACCCAGAGAAATGGTGTGTTCCAAGCCAGCGTCAACCTGTTGTGACGCTGAGCGTTGGCTGGCGGGAGCACGCCTGGCCCATCCGATGGACCAGCAACCGCACTCGGCGCTCGGCGCGGCTCCCCCTATTACGGACTCGACTCATCCGCTCGCTACGTTCGGCGGGCGTAAGGGTGTCCATCCAAATGCCTAAGATCGGGATCAGGGGACGTGATAGCGATCACAGGAAGACGACGAAGATGGTGGGCGCCTGTCGGAGCCGAGGGTCGCGCGACGCTTGCACCGCTTCAGAGCAGTCCAACGCAGCCCGCCGCCTGAGCCCGAAAGGAGCGACCTCATGACCGAATCTCCCATCCTCACCCTGGCTCGCGCCTACCACTTCGCCGCGGCGGCCCATGTGAACCAGCGGCGCAAGGGGGTGGCGGCGGAGCCTTATATGAACCACCTCACCGAGGTGGCCGAGCTGGTGGCGCGGGCGACGCGGGGGACGGATCCGGAGATCGTGGTCGCCGCCGTGCTGCACGACACCGTCGAGGACACCCAGACCACGCCGGCGGACATCGCGGCCGAATTCGGCGAGCGGGTGGCGGGGCTGGTGGCCGAGGTGACCGACGACACGTCGCTGCCCAAGCAGACCCGCAAGGACCTGCAGGTGGCGCACGCCGCCCACGCCTCGCGCGGCGCCCAGATCATCAAGCTGGCCGACAAGACCTCCAACCTGCGCTCCATGGCCGCCAGCCCCCCGGCGGGCTGGAGCGACGAGCGGCGCCTGGCGTACGTGGACTGGGCGAGGCAGGTGGTCGAGGCCTGTCGCGGCGCCGACCCGTGGCTGGCGGGCCAGTTCGACCTCGCCGCCGCGGTGCTGCGGCCGACCACCGTATGACGGCCGCGAGAGGTCTGCTCGACCGCGGCGCGCGCGGGGTTGCGACCGGCGGACGCGCCATTACCTATGGCGCCGGTCCGGGGCGCCGTGTCCCAGGATCGCCGGCGGCGGACCGCAACAACGGTGAATCTACGGCGGCGCGGGTCAAGTCCGCAGCGGCGGAGCCCTCGGATGGGACGGCGGAACGGTGGCGATTACGGTCGGAACGGCGCCCGCCGGGCCGCGTGGGCGCTCGCTGCGGGGCGCCGGGGCGGCGCGCCGATTGCCCGTTCATTGAGGAAAAACCGTAGCCGTCACAGGGTCCATGCTCAAAAAAACGCCGTCGGAGCTTGTCTTTCGCAAGAATTTCGCCCATATTGGCCCGGTCAAATATCGACTTTGGTTCGGTTGCTCTCCTACGCTCGGTTTTGGATCGAGCCCGGGCCTGCCCTCGACCTTCTCCTCAATATTTGAGCGGGGCGCATGAGCGTCTCGTCTTACCTAACACTGAATGAGAACCTATATGAATACCGGAACCGTCAAGTGGTTCAACAGCGTCAAAGGCTTCGGCTTCATCCAGCCGGACCAGGGCGGCCGCGACGTCTTCGTCCACATCTCCGCCGTCGAGCGCTCGACGCTCGGCCAGCTGAATGAAGGCCAGAAGATCAGCTACGACGTCCAGCGCGACAACAAGACCGGCCGCGAATCCGCGGTCGATCTGAGGTCGGCCTAAGGCTGTCGCGACCGCGCCCCAGGGGTCGTTGATCAGCTTCGAAGCCGTGGTGGAGGCGTCCGAAAGCGGCCGCTTCCACGTGCGGCTTCCCAACGGTCATCGCCTGAAAGCCTCGGGCGCGCGCGGTCCGTACCCACCCGGCCTCGAAGGCCGGGTGGTGCTTTCGCCCCACCCGTGTGAAGGGTGGCGCTTTATCGCTGAGCGCTGAGACGCGACAGCGCTAGAAGGAGGCCTATGGCCAAGGAAGAAGCCCTCGAGATGGAGGGCGTCATCATCGAGATCCTGCCGGGCGGCCAGTTCCGCGTGCGGCTGGAGAGCGATCTGGTCATCCTCGTCTACACCGCCGGCAAGATGCGCCGGCACCGTATCCGCAGCATGGTCGGCGACCGCGTCACCGTCGAGATGACGCCCTACGACCTCACCCGCGGACGCCTGGTCTTTCGCCATCGCGACGGCCCGCCCGCCGCGCCGGGCGCCCGTCGGGCCCCCTACAGGCCGCGCCGATGAGCGATGCGATCCACCGGGTCGTCATCAAGTGCCCGGCCACCGGCGCGGTCGTGAGCACCGTGCTCAGGCTCAAGCCGACCGCCTTCGAGGCGCTGACCGGCGAGTACAGTTTCCGCTGCGAGCGGTGCGGCGAGGTCCACGTCTGGAGCCGCGAGAAGGCCTGGCTGGAAAGCGCCTGGAAGCGGGTGGGCGCCGGCGGCTGAGCCCGCGCGGACCGGGTCCGGGCTCAAGCGGTCAGGCGGGCCACCACGTCGGCCAGCGATTCCCTGACCTCCAGCAGCTCGCCGGACCCGAAGCGCAGGCGCGTGCTGGTCCGAGCATTGGTGTCGCCATACATGCTCGCCTGGGCGCCGCCCTCCGGCGGTCCGACCCACAACAAGAGATCCGGGTTCACCCACACGGTCCCGCCCTTCACGCCGGTCAACTCGATGAGCCTCATGGCCTCGCAACTCCTGGCCCGGAGATCATCCCCGGACGTGCGCCCATCATGCGATCCGATGCATGAAGCCTTTGATATCCAGCCGCCGAAGCAGCGGCGTCAGCCGGGCGGGATGCCGGCGGCGATGCGGTCGGCGATGTCGGCGAGCGCCGGGCGCGCGTCGGCGATGGTCTCGACCACGAAGTGCGCGCCGGCCGCCTTCAGCGACGCACCCGCCGCCTCGAACCGCTCTCGCCGCTCGCCCGGCGGCAGGGCGAGGTAGTCGGGCAGGTCGAGGCCGACGCCGTTGCCCGAGGCGGCGACGCCGATGGTCCAGCTGCCGGCGGACCGGCCCTCGCCCATGCCCACCTCGGCGTCGTCGATCTTCACGCAGGCGGACGCCGGCCAGGCGTCGAGCCGGATCAGCGCGGCCCAGACCATCAGCGGCGAGGGCCGGCCCGACGGGGTCTCGCCGGCGCAGACCACCGCATCCGGCGCGTAGCCTTGGCTTGCGGCGCGCGGCAGGATCGGGTCCATCATTCGCCGCGTGTAACCGGTGCAGGAGCCGATCTTCACGCCCTCCGCCCGCAGCTCCCGCACCAGTTCGGCCGCGCCCGGGATCAGCGTCGCGCGTCGCGCGGCGGCGGCTTCCATCAGCGGCTCCAGCGCGGCGAAGAGCCGGTCGCCGTCGAGGACGCTGGGCGGCGCCCCCTTGGCGGCGGTCCAGGCCTGGCGGATGCGGGGGGTCGCCATCAGCGCCGCGACGTGGTCGCGCTTGGCCCGGCCCATGTCGGCGCGCGCCTCGGCCGCGCTGATCGGCACGCCCGCGTCGGCGTAGGCGGCGACGAGCGCGTCGACCGGCGCCAGGCACCCGAAGTCGATCACGGTGCCGGCCCAGTCGAAGATCACCGCCTTGATCGGGCTGGACATCGGGTGCTCTCCCTAAGCCAAGCCGGCGAGGGTGGTCTCGGCCAGCCCGAACGCGATCGAGGCGCCGCAGCCGGCGGTGACGACGACGATGCGGACCTCCGCCGAGGGGGCGTCGATCAGGTAGGTGCGGTCGGCCGCGACGGCATAGGTCCCGGTCCAGCGCTCGAGCACCGGCGGCGGCGCCCGGCCGGTGGCGCGGCGGAACTCGTCGAGGATCAGGTCTTCGGCGACGGCCGGTGCGAAGGGCGGCGGCTGGTCGCCGTAGTGGTGGCTGTCGCCGACCACGAGCGTGCCGTCGCCGCTCTGCACCGCGATGAGGTGCACGCCGTGCGCCAGGTGCTCGGCCTGCTCGGCCGCGAGCCGCGACCTCAGCGCGGCCGCCTCCGGCAGGTCGGCGTAGCCGGGGTAGCGGATGAGGCCGAGGTCGGACATCACTCCGGCCGGCAAGCGAAAGCCGGGATCGGCCAGGCGCAGCATCGAGAGCCGGCAGCGGGTGAGGGCGTAGGGCGCCAGCCGGTCCGGATAAAGACTGACGAAGTCGTCGCCCGGGCAGACGATCGCCTGGGCGGCACAGATCAGCCCGCGCGAGGTCTCGATCGTCGGCGGCGCCACGGCGAGCGCCGCCGCGCCGCTCAGGAACGCCACGCCGTGCGCCTCGGCGACCCAGGCGGCGAGCCTGGGGATGGCGTCGCGCGACTCGACCCTCAGCTCGTGCGGGCTGGTCAGCGCGCCCAGGGTGTCCGGGGCGGCGAGACTTGGATGCCGCGCCCGCACCTCCGCCGCGGTCATGAGCCCGCAGCCCTCGCCCATCTCGGTGACCAGGAAGGCTTCCGCCACCACCACCGACTCCGGCCGCCGCAGCGTCAGCACCAGGCCCCGGTGCTCCACCGCGACGCCGGCTCGCGGCGCGACCTCGGCCCAGACGTCGCGGGCGCGGCGGGCCATGCGCCAGATCTCGCCGCGCTGCTGGCCGCTGACGGTGACGAAGCCGAAGTTGCGGATCGACGCGCCGTCCGCGCGCAGGCCGCGGTCGATGACCGCCACCCGGCGGCCGGCGCGGGCCGCGACATAGGCATGCGCCAGCCCGACGATCCCCGCCCCGACCACCGCCAGATCGAACCCGCCCGGCAACGCTGGTTGCGCCAACCCCCGATCCCTTTCCCCCGCAGCGTCGACGTCGGCGACGCTAAACGCCGATCATGTCACGCCGACAACGCCGCCGCCTCCAACAATCCCGGCGCGGCCGCAACTTTGGTCTGGCGGGCGCGGCCGCTCTGGAGTCATGTGCCGCCCGCAAGACGGGAGTGACGAACGCATGCGCAAGAACCTCGCCCTCGCCAAGTGGCGCGCCGGGCAATCGACCATCGGCGGCTGGCTGTCGCTGGCCAACACCCACACCGCCGAGCTGATGGCCAACGCCGGCTTCGACTGGCTGTGCGTCGACATGCAGCACGGCCTCATCGACTACGGCGACCTGCGCCACATGCTGCCGGCGATCTCCACCACCGAGACGACGCCGATCGTGCGCGTGGCCGGCAACGATCCGAAGGACATCATGAAGGTGCTCGACGCCGGGGCGCTGGGCGTGATCGTGCCGCTGGTGAACAACCGCGCCGAGGCCGCCGCCGCGGTCTCGGCCTGCATGTATCCGCCTCGCGGGACGCGCTCGTTCGGACCGATCCGCGCGGCGCTGTACGGCGGGCGCGGCTACGCCGCCGAGGCCAACGACGAGATCGCCTGCATCGTGATGATCGAGACTCGAGAGGGGATCGAGAACGTCGAGGAGATCGTCGCCACCCCGGGGCTGGGCGGGGTCTACATCGGCCCCAGCGACCTCGGCTACGCCCTCGGCCTGCCCCCGATCGGCGACACCGACGAGCCGGTCCACCTGGCGACGGTGAAGAAGATCCTGGACACCTGCAAGCGCCACAAGGTGCCGGTGGGCATCCATACCGGCGGCGTCGAATGGACGACCAAGCGGCTCGCCGCGGGGTTCGAATTCGTCACCCTGGCCACCGACGCCGGCCTCCTGTCGCGCGCCGTCGCCGCCGAACTGGGCGCCGCGCGGGCGGCTCAGAAGGCATAGTGGATGGAACCTCTGCAGAGGCGGCCTGCGTCCTTCGAGACGCCCGCTCCGCAGGCTCCTCAGGATGACGAAGAGAGTGATTGCAAAACCAATCGTCATGGTGAGGAGCCCCCGGACCCGACCCGGGGGCGTCTCGAACCACGCACGAACCAAGAAACGGGGGAGGACACGATGACCAGGAAGAAGGTCGGCATCCAGCTCGGGCGCCAGGCCCAGACCCAGTCGGTGGAGGAGCGGTTCGCGCTGGAGCTCGAGGGCCTGGCGCCGGTGGCCGACATCGTCGAGATCCGCGCCGACACCCCGGCGGAGTTCGCCGCCGGCGTGGCGGACATGGACGCGATCATCACCTCCTGGGGCCTGCGCATCGACCGGCAGGTGATCGAGAGCCTGAAGAACTGCGTGGTGAT
Source organism: Caulobacteraceae bacterium (assembly GCA_035504785.1). GTDB lineage: Bacteria > Pseudomonadota > Alphaproteobacteria > Caulobacterales > Caulobacteraceae > Acaudatibacter. The sequence goes on along the minus strand of DATJRL010000268.1, from coordinate 2,854 downwards.
CGGCGTCGGCAGCGTCGGCGTCGACATGGTCGACGTCGCGGCGGCGACCAAGGCCGGCATCGTGGTGACCAACGTCCCCGACGTGTTCATCGAGGAGGTCGCGGATCACGCGATGATGCTGCTGCTCGACGTCGCGCGACGAACCACGACCATGGCGCGGATGGCGCGGGACGGGGAGTGGTACCAGGCGCGGCCGGTGCTGAGCCGCATTCCCCGCCTGCTCGGCCAGACCCTCGGCCTGTTCGCCTTCGGCAACGTCGCCCGCTGCACGGCCCGGCGTGCGCAGGCGTTCGGCCTGCGCGTCATCGCCTACGACCCCTACGTCAGCGAGCTGGAGATCAGCGCCGCGGGCGTCGAGCCGGTGAGCTTCGGCGAGCTGCTGGAGCGCAGCGACTACCTCTCCATCCACGCGCCGCACAACGAGGAGACCGAGCACGCCATCGACGCCGCGGCGCTGGCGCGGATGAAGCCGACGGCCGTGGTGGTCAACACCGCGCGCGGGCCGATCATCGACGAGCCGGCGCTGATCGAGGCGCTGCAGACCGGGGTGATCGCCGGCGCCGGTCTCGACGTGCTGGAGCAGGAGCCGCCGTCGCACAACAACCCGCTGCTGACCATGGAGAACGTGCTGGTGACGCCGCACATCGCCTCCGCCACCACCCGCATGCGGCCGGAGACGCGCCGGCGGGTGGGACGCGAGGTGGCGCTGGTGCTGCGGGGCAAGTGGCCGATGAGCTGCGTCAATCCCACCGTGCTGCCCCGCACCCCGCTCGAGCGCTGGCAGCCCTACCCCATGAGCCGAGGGCCGAACCGGTAACCCCAATTGTCATCCCGGAGACCCGCGCAGCGGAGTCATCCGGGATCTCCTTGTCGCCGCCGGTGCTGAGGAGATTCCGGCTCTACGGTCCGCCAAGGGCGGCCCTTCGGCCGGGATGACACTGAATGTAGAGAAAAAAGGAGACGCCACGTGAAAGTCGTGCAGGCGATCGCCAAGGCGATGAAGGCCGAGGGGGTGGACATCCTCTTCGCCTATCCGGTGAACCCGCTGATCGAGGCCGCGGCCGCCGAGGACATCCGCACCGTGATCGTGCGCCAGGAGCGGGTCGGGCTGCACATGGCCGACGCCTATTCGCGGCTCTCGTCCGGCGACAAGATCGGCGTCTTCTGCATGCAGCACGGGCCAGGCGCCGAGAACGCCTTCGGCGGCGTGGCCCAGGCCTTCTCCGAGGCCGTGCCGATCCTGGTGATCCCGGCCGGCTACCCGCGCCGCGTCGCGGGCTACTACCCGAACTTCAACTCGGTCCAGAACATGCGCCACGTCACCAAGTGGGCCGAGACGCTCACCCTGGGGCGGATGGCGCCGGAGGTGCTGCGCCGGGCGTTCTTCCAGCTGCGCAACGGCCGCGGCGGCCCGGTGCTGATCGAGGTCCCGGTGGACGTGATGGGCGAGGAGATCTCCGACGACTTCGTCCACACCCCGGCGTTCAAGGCGCGCAGCGGCCCCGATCCGGCCTCGGTGGCGGAGGCGGCGAAGGTGCTGGCCGCCGCCGAGCGGCCGGTGATCTACGCCGGCCAGGGCGTGCACTACGCCAAGGCCTGGGCCGAGCTCCGGGCGCTGGCCGAGGCCTGGAACATCCCGGTCACCACCTCGATCGAGGGCAAGAGCGCCTTCCCGGAGACCCACCCGCTGTCGCTGGGCAGCGGCGGACGCGCCAATCCGCGGCCGGTGAAGACCTTCCTGGCCGAAGCCGACGTGATCCTGGGCGTCGGCTGCAGCTTCGCCCTCACCGGCTTTGGCGTCGGCATGCCGGCGGGCAAGACCATCATCCACGCCACGCTCGATCCGTCGGACCTCAACAAGGACGTGCCGGCCAGGTACGGCCTGATCGGCGACGCCCAACTGACCCTGACCGCGCTCTCGGCGGCGATGGCCGGCATGAGCAAGGCGCCTGCCGAGGCCCGCGCCGGCGTTCCGGCCCGCATCGCCGAACTGCGCGAGACCTGGCTGGGCGAATGGCGCGGCAAGCTCGCCAGCGAGGAGACGCCGATCAATCCCTACCGGGTGATCGCCGAGCTGAACCGGCTGGCGGACAAGTCGAAGACGATCATCACCCACGACGCCGGGTCCCCACGCGACCAGATGACCCCGTTCTGGGATTCCACCCATCCCCTGACCTACATCGGCTGGGGCAAGACCACCCAGCTCGGCTACGGCCTGGGCCTGGCCATGGGCGCCAAGCTGGCGCGACCCGACGCCCTCTGCGTCAACGTCTGGGGCGATGCGGCGATCGGCTTCACCGGCATGGACTTCGAGACCGCGGTGCGCGAGCGCATCCCGATCCTCTCGATCCTGTTCAACAATTTCTCGATGGCGATCGAGATCCCGATCATGCCGGTGAGCCAGGCCAAGTACGGGTCCACCGACATCTCGGGAAACTACGCCGACATGGCCAAGGCCTTCGGCGGCTACGGCGAACGCGTCACCGACCCCGCCGAGATCGTCGCCGCCCTGCAACGCGGCATCGCCGCCACCGAACGCGGCCAGCCGGCCCTGCTGGAGTTCATCACCGCCAAGGAGATCACGATCTCGAACGAGTAGAGGGCCTTGAACTGACCCACCCGCTCCTCTCAATTGTCATCCCGGCCGCAGCGTAGCGGAGAGCCGGGATCTCCCCAGCGCCGCCAGCAACAAGGAGATCCCGGATGAGTCCGCGTAGCCTGTCCTCGGGCCGACCTTCGGTCGGTCCCGGGGGCGGCTCTCCGGGATGACAATGAAATTACGGTGACAGTGCACTTAACTTGCTTCGTCTTAGAGGACCGTCAATTAAGTGCACTGTCACCGTATCTAATCTCA
>DATJRL010000267.1:0-7003 GCA_035504785.1 Caulobacteraceae bacterium | reverse complement strand
CGAGAGCCGCCCCGAGACCTCGGGTTTCAATGAGGTGATCCGAAGTCGCCAGACGCATGGCTCAGCCTCCAGAAATGCCTATCCTTTCTCCTTGCCGCCTCGCGCGGCCGGGATTGATTTGGAATCCGATCTCGCATTTTCAAGACGTCGTTCATTCGAAATCGTCTTGGCGTCGGGACGCAGGCGCGACGCCGCTGCGGGGGCCTATTTGTCGAGAACATCCCGCGGTCTGACTCAGAGAGACCCGGACGCGCCAAGTCCCTGGAACCGGGTTCCAGGGACTTGCGTCCGCGGTGGGGGCTCAGGCGAAGGCGCCGGGGACGACCTGCACCACCATGCCGGTGTCGAGGTTGACCAGGAGCGCGTCCGGCCCGTTCTGCACCCACTCGAAGTTCGGGGGCGGGGCCGCGAGGTTGTAGTCGCCGAAGTCGACCACGAAGCGTGCGGGAACCAGCCAGGCGCGGGGCAGGAACTCGCCGTAGCCCCAGCGATGGTAGCCCACCGTCACGAAGCCGGGACCGCCAAAGCGCGCCGGGCCGCCGCGGAAGACCACGGGACCGGGCCGGAACGCCGGGCCGCCGTGATAGCCGGCGGGGCCATGTCCACCGCCGTGCGGGAAGGGTTGGGCGTTGGCCGCCGCGGCGCCGACGCCGCTCGCCAAGAGGGTCGCGGCCAGGGCCGCCATGAGAGTCCGTTTCATCTGATGTCTCCTTCGAAACCGATCGTTTGCTCGAGAGCTGGTCGGTTCGAATGAAACCGGCGGCTCCGTTCGAGATCGGGATGACCTCGAACGCCGCGAACTTTGCCTGGACTGCCCTGAACGCGATTTGAGCTGCGCTGTTCGCCGCCGTTCATCTTCCTTTCTCGTCATCCCGGAAGCCGCGCGGCGGCTATCCGGGACCTCCTCCCCGTGGTGCGAGATCCCGGATCGGCGCCGCTCCGCGGCTTGTCCGGGATGACAACGGAGGGAAGGCGCCGTCGCTAGGGCCGGTAGCGGCCGAACGTGGAGCGGAACGGGCGGCTCCAGCCTTCGGCGATCGGCTCGCCGGAGTCGCGCTTGCGGATCGCTTCCTTGAAGCCGTCCGCCTCCGCCTGCTCCTTGAACCAGACGCCCTCGGGCGAGTTGCGGGTGACCCCGTCGAAAACCGTGGCCATCATCTGGGTCGAGGTCAGGCCCATGTTCTCGAAGGCCTGGTTGATCATCAGCTTCTGCATCATCAGCTGATTGCGCGGCACGCCCTCCATGCGGGCGGCGATCTCGTCGACGCGGGCGTCGAGTTCGGCCAGCGGGACGCTGTCCAGCACCAGCCCCAGCGCCTTGGCCTCCGGGCCGTAGATCAGGTCGCCGGTGAACAGCATCCGCTTGGCCTTTTCGGCGCCCAGCCGGTAGACCCACATCGCCGTGGTCGGGCAGCCCCAGACCCGGGCCGGCGGGTAGCCGATGCGCGCCTCGTCGGCCATCACCACCAGGTCGCAGCAAAGGGCGATGTCGCTGCCGCCGGCGACCGCCGGGCCGTGCACCTGGGCGATGGTCGGCTTGTACGACCGCCACAAGGCCATGAAGTCGCGGGTGTTCTGGTACATCATGTAGAAGTCGGCCATCGGGTCCCAGGGCATCGGCTGGCCATTGGCGCGCCGGGGTCCCGGACGCGGCGCACCGCCGCCGGTCGGCCGTCGCTCGGCGTACTCGACGAGGTCGTAGCCGCCGCAGAAGCCCTTGCCCGCGCCGGTCAGCACGATGACGTGGACGTCGTTGTCGTCGTTGGCCAGCGCCACCGCCTCGGCGATCTCGCGCGGCATGTGGTGGTCGATGGCGTTCATCCGTTCGGGCCGATTGAGCGTGATGGTCGCGCGGCGCCCGTGGGCGGCGTAGGCGATCGATTGGAAGTCCATGCGCGTGCCTCTCTGCTGCTGGCGCGATGAGTTAACCCGCCAGTTCCACTTTGTACCCTACGACTGGCGGTCGAGCGGGGTGGAGGGCGACTTGGAGCACCCTCGGGCGGACTCGCCCGGACAATCGAGCGGCGCATCGCGCCTGACCTTCCCGGCCAAGGTGGTCGCGGCCGGGCTGGCGGTGGCGGCGCTCGCCTGGACCTCCATAGAAATCTCCCGCGGCGCGGGCCACGTTTCCGGGGTGTGGCCCGCCAACGCCGTCATCCTGGCCGCCCTCCTCACCTCTCGTCCCCGCGTTTGGCCGGCGTTCCTGCTGGCCGGATTCGTCGGCGGCGCCGCCGCGAGTCTATTGGTTGGCGACAAGCTGGCGATCGTCGCTGGGCTTGGGCTCTGCAACAGCTACGGAATCCTGTTCTGTGCGACGGGCCTGCGTCTGTTGACCGGTCCGCAGCTCGACCTGTCGCGCTCTTGGCATCTCGCGGCGTTCGGCGGGCTCGCGATCGCGGGCTCGACACTAAGCGCCTTCGGCGGCGCGACCGTCTTGCAGTTCGGACCGCAACCGACGTTCTGGCGCTCGCTGGTCGGATGGGCGCTGTCGGACGTGCTGGGCCTCGTCATCGTGACTCCAGCGCTCCTGGCCCTCGATGCGCAAGGTTGGGCGCGCCTCTTCGCCTCTTCGGCCGCGGCGGCGCGCAATCTCGTCCTGCTGGCGCTTTTGGCGGCGGTCACCGTCTACGTCTGCCTGCAGCCGCACCTGGAGTCGCGGTTCCTGATCTTCGCGATGCTAGTGGTGATCGCCTTCCAGGCGGAGGTCGCCGGCGCGGCGCTGGGGCTGCTGATCGCTGGCGGCCTGATGTTCGGGATGCCGCTGCTTGGCTTGGAGCCGGCGTTCGCTCGGACCAACGACGTGCATGCGACCGCCTTCGTGATCCAGGTGCTCCTGCTGGTCAGCGCCGCGATCACGTTCCCGATCGCCGGAGCGGTCGCCAGGCGACGCGAACTCGCGGCCCAGCTGGAGGCCACCGCCCGCGACTTCCAGATGCTGGCGGACCACTCCACCGACATCATCATCCGCATCGATACGAATTCGCGGATCGTCTACGTCTCGCCCTCCTGTCGCCAGCTGGGCTGGGAGCCGCACGAATTGATCGGCCGCGAGGCTCCCACGCTGATGCACCCGGAGGATCGGGCGCTCGCCGCCGACGCCCTCGCGGCCCTGATGGCTGGACGCGGTTCGGAATTTCGCGGCGTCTACCAGCAGCGGACGATGACGCGCGACGGAGGCTGGATCTGGGTCGAGGGCAGCCCGCAGCTGATCTACGACGCCAAGGGCGGGCCGGCCGGCGTGGTCACCCAGTTGCGCGACATCACCGAGCGCAAGCGGGCGGAGACCGCCCTCGCCGAGAGCGAAGCCCGCTATCGCATGCTCGCGGATCGCGCCACCGACATCATCCTGCAAACCGACGCGGACGGCGTCATTCGCTACATCTCGCCCGCCTGCCGCCGCCTCGGCTACGCCCCCGAGGAGATGATCGGCCGCCAGGCGCTCGATTTCATCCACGCCGACGACCACGACCTCACGGTCGAGCGCCTGCGCAGCCTTTTCGCCGGAACGCCTCAGACGGAGAGCGAGCGCCGCGAGTACCGCACGCTTCCCAGGGACGGCGGCCAGAGCGTCTGGCTGGAGGGCAACTCCTCGGTGATCCACGACGAGGCCGGCCGCATCGTCGGCGCGGTTTCGCTGCTGCGCGACGTCACCGAACGGCGGGCCTTCGAGGACGAACTGCGGCGCAAGCGCGCCGAGGCCGAGGCGGCCACGATCGCCAAGTCCGAGTTTCTGGCCAACATGAGCCACGAAATCCGCACGCCGCTCACCGGGATCATGGGCTTCGCCGGCTTGCTGGAAGACGTCGACGGCCTGCCTCCCGTGGCCCAGACCTTCGCCTCGCGCATCGCCACGGCGAGCCGCGCCTTGCTGGCGGTGGTCAACGACATCCTCGATTTCTCCAAAATCGAGGCCGGCCAGATCGAGCTCCACGCCGAGGCGTTCGACCCCGGCGCCTTCGTCGCCGAAACGACGGACCTGGTCATGGCCCAGGCGCAGGAGAAGCATCTGAAGCTGACCACGCGCCGCGTGGGCGACCTTCCCGCGGCCGTCTCCGCCGACGCCGGGCGCCTGCGCCAGGTGCTGCTCAACTTGCTGACCAACGCCGTGAAGTTCACCAACGCCGGCGAGGTGACGGTCATCGTCAGCCACGCCGACGACGTGCTCAAGGTGGAAGTGTCCGACACCGGCGTGGGGATAGCCCCCGACCGCACCGAGCGGCTGTTCCAGCGGTTCTCCCAGGCCGACGGCTCGATCAACCGGCAGTACGGCGGGACGGGGCTGGGGCTGGCGATCTGCAAAAGCCTGACCCAGGTCATGGGCGGGCAGATCGGCGTGACGAGCGAGCCGGGCAGGGGTTCGACGTTCTGGTTCAGTATCGCCGCGCCGCCCTGCGCCCCGACCGCAGCCGCCGCCGAGACCGAGTCCGAGTTCGAGGCGCGTCCGGCCCGCATCCTGGTGGTCGACGACTCGCCGGTGAACCGTGAGCTGGTCGGCGTGCTCCTGGCGGTCTTCGGCCATCACCTCACCGAGGCTGCCGGCGGCGCCGAAGCCGTGGCCGCCGCCGAAGCCGACGCTTTCGATCTGATCCTGATGGACCTGCAGATGCCCGGCATGGACGGGCTCGCGGCCGCCCGGGAGATCCGCGCCCACTGCCCGCTCAACCGCGCGACGCCGATCGTGGCGCTCAGCGCCAACATCCTCCCGATGCACCTGGAGGCCTGCCGCGAGGCCGGGATGGACGATCACATCGGCAAGCCCATCGACACCCGCGAGCTGCTGACCAAGGTCGGCCGCTGGACGGCGTCGGACGCGGCCGGCTCGCCGGCCATGAGCGCTGCGAGCGTCTGACCCGCTCGACGCCGTGCGGGCCGCCGCCCTAGTGTGGTGAACCAGACGTTCGCCGGATCGCGGGGGGCGGGCGCGGAGGCGAACTTCAGGTTCGTAAACCACACTAGAATCATAGACTTCCTGGTGTCCTCATCGAGTCCGAAGTTCGCCCGGCGCTCGCCCCATGCGGTTGCGAACTTCGGACTCGGGACACTAGAGTGGCGTCGACATGAGCACCCAGCCCGCCGGCGTCGCCGGATACTTCTACCCCGCCGAACCCGACGCGCTGGCCGCGGGCGTGGACGCCAGCCTCGCCAGGGCCGCGCCGCCGGCCCTGGACCCGAAGGCGGTTATCGCGCCCCACGCCGGTCACGTCTATTCCGGCGACATCGCCGGCGCGGCCTACCGCCTGCTCGGCCGCCGCCGCGGCGAGATCAAGCGGGTGCTGCTGCTGGGTCCGACGCACCGGACGCCGGTCCGCGGCGTCGCCGTTTCGCCGGCCGATGCGTGGCAGACGCCGCTGGGCCAGGTCGCCGTGAACATCGAAGCGCGCGACGCCGTCGCCCGCCTGCCCAATGTCGCCGTCTCGTCCACGCCCTTCGAGGGCGAACATAGCCTGGAGGTGCAGCTGCCCTTCATCCAGCGGGCGCTGGGCGACGTCCAGGTGCTGCCGATCCTGGTCGGCGACCCCGCGCCCGGCCAGGTGTCGGACATCCTGGCGCGCCTGTGGGGCGGCCCTGAGACGGCGATCGTGGTCTCGTCCGACCTCAGCCACTTCCACGATTACGACGCCGCGAGCGCCAAGGACGCCGAGACCAGCCACGGCATCGAGCGTCTGAACCCGCAGGTGCTGGAGGGTCATCGCGCCTGCGGCTACCTCGCCATCGCCGGCCTCATGGACCAGGCGCAGCGACGGGACCTGCGCGTCACCAGCCTCGACGTGCGAAACTCGGGCGACACCGCCGGCGACAAGTCCCGCGTCGTCGGCTACGGCGCCTTCGCGCTCGAATACGCCCACCGCGCGCGGCTCGCCAACGGCGATCGCGACACGCTGATCGACCTCGCCCGCCAGGTGGTGCGTCAGGCGTCGCGGGATGGCGGCAAGGCCCCCGCCGTCAATATCAACGGCGTGCTCCCGCGCACGCTCACCGCCCAGCGCGCCACGTTCGTCACCTTGACCATCGACGGACGCCTGCGCGGCTGCCGAGGCTCCATCCTGGCGCAGCGCACCCTGGTCGCGGACGTGGCGGAGAACGCCTTCCAGTCCGCGTTCGGCGACCCGCGCTTTCCGCCGCTGTCGCCCGGCGAACTCGATCGCCTGGACTTCCACATCTCCATCCTCTCGACGCCTCGCCGCATCGCCGCCGGCAGCGAGGCCGAACTGCTGCGCGCCATCAACCCGGACCAGGAGGGCCTGATCATCCGCGACGGCGACCGCCAGGCGCTCTTCCTGCCCAGCGTCTGGGAACAGATCCCCGACCCGCTCGCCTTCGTCCGCCAGCTGAAGCTGAAAGCCGGCCTGGCGGCGAACCACTGGTCGCGCAGCTGCGAGGCGTTCCGGTTCACCACGGAGAGTTTTGGGGCGAGCTGACGTCACCCCGGACGGCCCGAAGGGACGATCCGGGGCCGGAGGCGCCGCCTCCCAGACGACTTCCAGCTTGACGCCGGCCCGTCCGGTACCGGCTCCGGCGCGCCCTGGCGGACGCTTGGCCGGGGTGACGAAACGAGGTGACGATGGCCGCAACACCACGCTCATTGTCCTGCGAGCGCGCGCCGCAGTTCATCGAGCGTGACCATGAGGGTCATTGGCTCCATCGGTGACTCCCGAAAGCCGAACCTCAGATAGAAGCGCTTGGCGTCTTCGGAGAGCGCGTGGACCAGCAGGACGCGGACGCCGATCGAGTCCGCCGCGGCTGCGACGCGCAGGGCGGCGTCCTGCAGCAGACCGGCCCCAAGGCCTCTGCCCTGCAGGCTCCTGTCCACCGCCAAGCGGCCGAGCACGACAGCGGGAACCGGATCGGGCATGTTCCGCCGGGCTCGGGACGTCGCGACGTCATGGACGACCGAAGCCGCTGCAAGGCTGTAGTAGCCGACGACACGGCCTTCGAAGCAGGTGACGAAGGTGCGGGACGCTCCGGCCGCTTCGTTCGCGAGAGCCCGGCGCCTCAGCCAATT
>DATJRL010000266.1:0-6741 GCA_035504785.1 Caulobacteraceae bacterium | reverse complement strand
CCGCCGAGCGCCGGCGGATCGCCCTGGCCTACGGCGAGCGCTTCTGCCGGATGTGGGAGTTCTTCCTGACCGCCAGCGAGTTCAGTTTCCGCGATGGTGGGCACATGAACTTCCAGCTGCAGCTCGCGCGGCGGGTGGACGCGGCGCCGGTCACGCGCGACTACATGTTCGAATCCGAGCGGAACTTCCTAAAGCCGGCGTCCCACCGGCGAAACCGACGCTAGGCTCTCGGCGCCCGTTCCTAGGCTCGAGCGCCACGCCTGGGACCGCCCGCCCGGCGTCAGGCAATCGAAGTCATGGCGGGCCCAATGGCGCATCGTCGTAGTCGGGATTGAGGATCCGCGCGGCGTCTCCGAGCGGATCCTCGTATTGGCCGCTGCGGACGGTCCACCAGAACGCGCACAGGCCGATCAGGGCGACGAACAGCGAGATGGGCGCAAGGACGAGCAGGATGGTCATCGGCGGGACACCCAGGCCACGCGCAGGGCGTTGAGGGTGACGACCAGCGACGAGCCCGACATCGCGATCGCGGCGATGAAGGGATTGACCAGACCGAAGACCGCCGCCGGCGCGGCGATGGCGTTGTAGAGCGCCGAGACGCCGAAGTTCTCCAGCGCCAGCCGGCGCGCCGCTCGAGCGACGTCGACGGCGTCGACGATCGCCATCAGGTCATCGCCCACGAACACCAGATCCGCCGCGTTCTGGCTGGCGTCCACCGCCGAGCCCGGCGCCATCGAGGCGTGCGCCTTGGCGAGCGCGGCCGCGTCGTTGAGCCCGTCGCCGACCATCAGCACACGGCGCCCTTCGGCTTTGCGAGCATCGACCATGGCCGCCTTCTCGAGGGGGGTGAGCCCGGCGTCCCAGCGCGACACGCCCGCCGCCCGGGCGGCGTCGGCGACCGGACCCGCCGCGTCGCCCGAGAGCAGCTCGACCGTCAGCCCGCGTCGGCCAAGTTCCGTCACCGTCTTCGCCGCATCCGGCCGCAGTTCGTCGTGGAATGTGAACCTCCGCGCCGGCTCGTCGCCGACCCTGAGCCACAGCTCCGTCTCGCTATCCCGCGCGCCTGGCGCCCCGACGAACGCCGCGCGCCCGAGCCGGGCGCAACGGCCGGCGATCCAGCCCTCGACGCCGAGGCCGGGCGTCTCGCGAACGTCGCGGGCGGTCGGCCCCGGTCCGGCCGCCGCCGCCAGCGACTGCGCCAAGGGATGGCGCGAGGCGCGGGCGAGTTGCGCCGCGAGGACGAGCGCGCCGTCCGGCGACCGCTGGAGCTGGGGTCGCCCGCGCGTCAGGACGCCGGTCTTGTCGAGGATCACCCAGTCGACTTCGGCGAGGCGCTCGAGCGCCGCCCCGGACTTCACCAGCACGCCCTTGCGGAACAGCCGTCCGGATGCGGCGACTTGCACCGCGGGGACGGCCAGACCCAAGGCGCAGGGGCAGGTGATGATCAGCACCGCCGCCGCGCGCAGCAGCGCCTCTCGCGGGCCTAGGCCGACGAGCCAGGTCCCGATGAACGTCGCCAGCGCCAGGGCGTGCACGACCGGCACGTAGATCGAGGCGGCCTTGTCGGCCAGGCGCACATAGCTCGACTTCGACTGCGCCCCCGCCTCGGCGAGCCGGGCGACGGCCGCGAGCGTGGAGTCCTCGGACCGCGCGGTCGCCCGCAGCACGAGCCGGCCGGAGAGATTGAGGGCGCCGGCGTGCAGCACGGACCCCGACGTCACGGACGCCCAGGCGGTCTCGCCGGTGATCAGGCTGTTGTCGACCTCGGAGGCGCCGTCGGCGACCACGCCATCGACGGGCGTTCGATCGCCGGGCAGCACCGCGACGAGGTCGCCGGGCGCGATCTCCCGGACCGGTACGCCGCGTTCTGACCCGTCCGCGCCGATTCGGCGCGCCGCCGGCGCCTGCAGCGCCAGCAGGTCGCGCGTCGCGCTCTGCGCCCGCATCCTCAGCTGGTGGTCCAGCCAGCGGCCGACGAGCAGCAGGAAGAGCAGCGTGACCGCGGCGTCGAAATAGGCATGGCGCCCGCCCTGGATCGTCTCCGAGAAGCTGACGATCAGGGTCAGGATCACCGCGATCGAGATCGGGACGTCCATGTTGGCCTGGCCGCGCCGCAGCGAAGCCCAGGCCGACCGGAAGAACGGCATCCCCGCGAACAGCGCGCAGGGCGCCGCGACGATCGCCGAGAGCCAGTAGAGCAGCGTGCGGGTCGTCGGCTCGAGTTCCTGGCCGAACAGCCCGGCCCACACCGGCACCGAGAACATCATCACGTTGCCGGCGCCGAAGGCGGCGACGCCGAGCGCCAGGGTCAGCCGGCGTCCCTCCTTGTCGTCGGCGGCCTTGGCCGCCTCGGGATCGAAGAGCGAGGCGGCGTAGCCGGCCGACTCGACGGCGCGGATGACGCCAGCTGGGTCGCCGTCGGGCTTCGCGAAGCGGACGGTGAGCTTGCCGGTGGTGAGGTTGAGGCGCGCGTCGCCGACCCCGGGGGCGGATGCCGCCGCTTTCTCGACCTTGGCCAGGCAGGCCGCACAGCGCGCGCCGCGCACCAGCAGGTCGAGGCGCCCGCCCCCCTCCGGCGCCGCCGCGACAAAGCCGGATAGATCGGCATCGATCGCGCTCATGGCTCAGGGGGCGACGATGCGGCGGGCGCCGTCGAAGCGATGGCCCTGCGCGTCGGAGGCCGCCACGGTCAGGTCCCACGCGCCGGCGGGGGCGTCGGTCTTCGCGACATAGACGCCCGGCGAGGCCGCCGCGAACCTGAGAGTCCGGCGGCCGTTCAAGGTCGCGGGCCGTTCGAGCGTCGCCTCGATCCGGCTCAGAGTGACCGGCCGGCCGGCGCGATCGGCCATCGTCAGCTCGACGATCCCTGGGGTCTTGAACCCCATCGCGGCTCGCCACCCGAGCGCGACTTGCGCATCGCCCTGCCGCAGCACCTTGTCGTAGGCCAATCCGTCCTCGTAGGGCGTGGTCGATACCTCGCCGGGATAGGACGCGTAGGCGTGTACGATGAAGTTGGCGTTCACCGCGGCGATGACGCCGAAGAACAGGACGAACAGCCCAAGCACGTGCCAGCCGTTCAGGCGGAAACTTTCGTGGCGGTCGGGGAGGTTCATTGCGGGGTCACGTCGGCGGTGAGGAAGGTGGATGCGGCGCGCCAAGCCCCGGTCCCTCGGACGCCCGGCGCCTGGGCGATGGTGAAGATGATCGGGACGCTGCGAGCACCGAGGGCGGCCGGCGCGGCCCGGACCAGCACGCGGACCGACCGCACCTCGTTCGGGGCGACGGCGACGTAGACCGGTCCGCGCGTCGGCTTGTCGCCGGGTGTCTGCAAGGTCTCGCCGGGAAGTCCGGCAAGGGTGACCTGAAAGTCTCGCGGCTCGAAGCTGCGGTTGTCGATCTTCAGCGTGTAGCCGTTGCGCACCGAGCCGTCGTCGAGCCGCACGAAGGTGGGGTTGCGGTCGCGCAGAACCTCGAACACCACCGGGCTGCGGGTGGCGAGACCCCAGATCATCAGGCCGGAGACGATGGTCAGGGCGACGCCGTAATAGATGGTCCGGGCGCGCAACGGGACGTAGCGAGCCGGCTTGCCCGCCGCCCGCGCCGCCACCGCCTCGTCGGTGTCGTAGGCGATCAACCCCTTCGGCCGCTCGAGGCGCAGCATGATCTCGTCGCAGGCGTCGATGCAGAGGCCGCAGTTGATGCACTCGATCTGGGCGCCGTCGCGGATGTCGATCCCCATCGGGCAGGCGACCACGCACTGGTTGCAGTCGACGCAGTCGCCGCGGCCGACCCAGCTCTGCCCCTTCTTGTGCGCGCCGCGCGGCTCGCCCCGGTCGCGCCGGTAGGTGACCTGCAGCGACTGCCCGTCGATCATGGCGCCCTGGATGCGCGGCCACGGGCACATGTAGGTGCAGACCTGCTCGCGCATGGTTCCGGCGAGCGCATAGGTGGTGAACGTCAGCACGCCGGCCGAGACGTAGGCCGTGATCGGCGCCTGCCCGATCCAGAGCGTCTTCCAAAGCGTGGGCGCATCCTGGAAGTAGAAGATCCAGGCCCCGCCGGTGGCGACGGCGATGGCGATCCACAGCGCGTGCTTGACGACCTTGCGGCCGACCTTCCCCAGCGACCAGGGACTGGCGTCCAGGCGCATCCGCTGGTTGCGGTCGCCTTCGACCAGACGCTCCACCGCCATGTAGAGATCGGTCCAGACCGTCTGGGGACAGGCGTAGCCGCACCACAGCCGCCCGAACAGCGCGGTGACCAGGAACAGCGACAGCGCCGCCATCACCAGCAGGCCGGTGATGAAGTAGACTTCCTGCGGCCACAGCTGGATGAAGAAGAAGTAGAAGCGCCGGCCGGCGAAGTCGACGAGCACCGCCTGCTGGGGCGCTCCGATCGGTCGCGGCCAGCGGATCCAGGGAACCACATAATAGACGCCCAAGGTGACGACGAGCAGCGCCCACTTGATCGTGCGCCAGCGTCCCTGGACGCGCTTCGGATAGATCTGAGTGCGAGGCTTGTAGAGCCCTTGCGTGGCCGCCGACTTGGCGCGCGCCGCCGCCGCGGCCGAGACGGGCGCGCGGGACGCCTCGTCCTCGGGCTCGGGTTGCTTGCGCTCAATGACGACGGTCATCGGTCACCCCGTCACTGGCCGCCGGCGTTGGCGTGGATGTAGACGGCGAGCGCCTTGATGGTGACGGCGTCGAAGCGGCGGCCCCAGGCCGGCATCACCCCGCCACGCCCGTTCCAGATCTGATCGTGAATCGAGGCGCGGTCCGAACCGTACAGCCATTGCCGCCCGGCGTCGGCGAGGTTGGGCGCGCCCACGGCCTGGTTCCCGGTACCGGCCGGCCCGTGACAGATGGCGCAGTTGGCCTGGAAGAGCGGCGCGGCGCGGGCGACCGCCGCGGCGTCGGCGGGGCGATGCGAGAGCGAGACGACGTATTCGGTGAGGTCGTCGATCTGATCCGGCTTCAGAATCTCGTCGCGCCCGAACGAGGGCATCTGCGAGGCGTGGGCGTTGGGATCGCCGGAGCGAACGCCGTAGGTGATGGTGCGCTGGATATCCTCCAGAGACCCGCCCCACATCCATACCCCGGCCCGAAGGTTGGGATAGCCCTTGCCGCCCAAGCCGCCCGGACCGTGGCAGGGCGCACAGTTGTCGCCGAAGATCGATTGGCCGACCTCGAAGGCGTAGCTCTGCATCGCCGGGTCCTTTTCGATCTGCTCGAGCGATGCGTTCCGCAGGCCGACGCCTTCGGCGGCGCGCTTGGCCTTCATCGCCGCGACGTCCTGCATCACCTGGCGATGGTCGGAGTAATGCAGGATCCCCGGCGTGTAGCCGTCGATCAACGGCCACGCCGGCATCAGCACCCAGTAGCCGATGGCGAAGGCGATCGAGGCGTAGAAGATGTACAGCCACCACCGTGGCAGCGGGCTATCCAGCTCCTTGATGCCGTCCCACTCATGACCGGTGGTCTCGACCCCGGAGTGCTGGTCGGTCTCGCGATCGGCCATGACTATTCCTCCGCGTCGAGCGCGGCTCTCGCCGCCTTGTCGAATTCGGGCTTGTTGCTGGGCCACATCACGTAGACGAGCACGGCGATGAAGATCAGCGCGAAGTAGACGGTGCCGACCTGCTGAGCGATCCGGGCGAAGAGTTCGTAAGTGGCCATGGGATCACGGATCGTTGGGGGCGACGCCGGCCCTGGTGGATTTGAAGTCCACCTCGGTTCCCAGCACCTGGAGGTAGGCGATCAGCGCATCCATCTCGGTAATGCGATCCGGATTGCCGGCGAAATCGCGGATGTTGAGGGTCTTGCCATAGCGGGCGTGCAAGCCGCTCGGGTCCGAGAACGGGTCGTCCTGGCTGCGCAGGTCCTGGGCCGCGTTGGCGATCTCGTCATCCGTATACGGCACGCCCACGGTCCGCATGGTCCGCAGCTTGTCTTGGATGTCCCGGTAGTCGAGCGGAGTCTGTGCGAGGAACTTGTAGGGCGGCATCACCGATTCCGGCACGACCGCGCGCGGGTCGACCAGGTGATCGCGATGCCAGCCGTCGGAGTACTTGCCGCCGACGCGCGCCAGGTCCGGCCCGGTGCGGTGCGCGCCCCACTGGAACGGGTGGTCGTACATGCTCTCGGCCGCCAGGCTGTAGTGGCCGTAGCGCTCGACCTCGTCCTTCAGGGAGCGGATCATCTGCGAGTGGCAGACGTAGCAGCCTTCGCGGATGTAGATGTCGCGCCCCTCGAGTTCGAGCGGCGTATAGGGCCTCACGCCGGTGACCGGCTCGATCGTGCTCTGGATGTAGAACAGCGGCACGATCTCCACGAGGCCGCCGACGGCGACCACCAGGATGATGCCGATCAGGAGCAGCAGGGAATGCCGCTCCAGGCGACCGTGCGCGGCCCAGGGGAAAGACGGCATGGCGGCTACTCCGCGGCGGCGGGGGCCGGCAGCATGGCCGGCGTGGCCGCACGCTCGACCTGCGGCGCCTGCACCGTCCGCCAAAGGTTGTAGATCATGATGAGGACGCCCAGCAGATACATGCCGCCGCCGACCAGTCGAATGACGTATTCAGGGTGACGCGCGGAGACCGTTTCGACGAAGCTGTAGGCCAGGAAGCCCTGCGGCGTGTATTCGCGCCACATCAGACCTTCCATGATGCCGGCGACCCACATCGACGTGATGTAGAGAACGATGCCGGTGGTGGCGATCCAGAAATGCCACTCGACGAGGGCG
>DATJRL010000265.1:0-2535 GCA_035504785.1 Caulobacteraceae bacterium | reverse complement strand
GCGACCGCGAATCCTCGGCCTCGATCGCCGCCGCGGTGACGCCCGTGCCCTCCAAGGCTGCGTCCACGTCGACGCCGGCGCGACGGGCGGCCATCAGAACGAATCGCACATAGCCGCGGCGTATGCGGCGCGCGCTCGACGGGAGCGTGGCTGGCGTCTTCATCCCAGCAGTCTGTCACAAAATGACGATCCAGTGTCAGCCCGCGCGGTGGTTTTCGATCACGAGCGGCGGCACAGCGACATCGCTCAATGCCGCGGAGCCCACTCGCCATGACGTCTTCCCTGCTCACGCCCGCCGAAGAAAAACGCATCGCCCGCGACCTGTCGCCACCTGTCGCCTGGCCGACTCTGATCATGGCGGCCGCGTTGCCGACGCTGTTCTGGGGCCTCGCCGCCTGCGGCTTCGCCGGCGTCGTGTCCTTCTGGATCTGCACGCCGGTGCTGACCGTCTTGTCCTACGCGCATTACACGCTGGTGCACGAGAGCATTCACGGCAACCTGGCGCCCGGCCATCCCAAGCTGCGCTGGCTCAACACCCTGGTCGGGTGGGTCGGCGCCCTCGGCCTCGCATACAACTGGCCGATGATGATGCGCGGTCACGCCCTGCATCATGCACACACCAACACCGATAAGGATCCGGACATCCATGTGAAGGGCTCGTTCGTCCAACTCGTCGGCAAATGGCTGATCTTCGTCCCGATCTCGTTCGTTCCACCGATCCTCTTCCGGTTCATCATGCCGGCGCAGCACCGCAAGCTGAGCGCGATGCTGATGAATGGCGAACTTCTCCAGGCCTCGGCGGTGGCGGGCGGCGTGCTGGCGCTGATGGTTGCGGCGATTATCACGGGCCACTTCGCCGCCTGGTTCTTCCTGCTGCTCGTTCCCACGCGCGTCGCCGCGCTGGCGCTGCAGATATTCTTCTCCTGGCTGCCGCACTATCCGCACGATCGGACAGAGCGCTACCTCAACACGCGCATCAGCCTTTGGCCGGGCGGCGCGGTGCTGCTGCTGCAGCAGAACCTGCACCTGATGCACCACCTCTGGCCCAGCGTGCCCTTCTACAACTACGCGCGCCTCTACCGCCGCCTGCGCCCGACGCTAGTCGCCAAGGGCTCGCCGATCCAAGGACTTTTGGTGGGGCGGTTCGCGCGCGATCTCTCGAAGGCCTGAGGCATGCCCGCCTCGCGCGAAACATCCGTGGCGTTGTGGCCCGAACTCGCCCGCCTGAAGACCGCCGAGCTCGAAGCCGTTCTCTGCGCCCGCGCCGGCGACCTGACCCACGAAATCGCGGATGTTCTCGAAATCTCGCCGCGGACCGTTCGACGACGGCTGACGAACGCAATGACGACCTTGAGCATCGACACCCTCGATGATCTGCGGCTGCGGTTGACCCGAGCTAGACCGGAAGCGTCGGGAACGTGCGGCCCAGCGCGGCTTCGAGCGCGGCCGAGGCTCGCAGCACCAGGTCGTCGCGATAGTGGGCGGCCACGATCTGGACGCCGACCGGCAAGCCGGAAGCGCCAAGTCCCGCCGGCGCGGTGATCGCCGGGTGGCGGGTGAGGTTGAACAGGGCGGTGTTCGACCAGCCGGGGTTGGGCTTGCCGTCCGGTCCGTCCGGAAACGCTTGGCCGACAGGGAAAGGCAGCACGTTCAAGGTCGGCGAGATCACCAGGTCGTACCGAGTGAGGAGCAGGTTCCAGGCCGTGGACATCTCCCGGCGCGCGACCATGGCGTCCACCAGGGTCTGCACGGTGTATTGCTCCCCGATCCGGGCGTTCTGCACCAGCATCGGATCGAACTGGGCGTGCTGCTCCGCCGGATAGATCTGCAGCAGCCGCTGCAGGGCCGAGAACCAGTGGGTGACGAAGACCCGGCCGACGTCGGCGGCCTGGGTGGGTGAGGCGATCGCCGTCACGTGGGCGCCGAGGTCCTCGAAGGTCTTCGCGGCGGCGCCGACCTGGGCTTCGACCTCGGGATCGAGGAAGACGTCGCCGAACTTCATCACGAGGCCGATCTTCAGGCCCTTCACGCCACGATCCAGTCCGGCCGTGTAGTCCCTCTCCTCGGGCGCCGCGGGGAACGGGTCGCGCGGGTCAGGGCGCGACAGCTCGTTCAGCGTCAGCGCGCAGTCGAGGGTGGTGCGCGTCATCGGGCCGGTATTGGCGAGGTCCCCGTGCATCGAAGGCGGCCAGGCCGGGATCCGGCCATAGGTCGCTTTCAGGCCGACGAGACCGCAGAACGTCGAGGGTATGCGCACCGAGCCGCCGCCGTCGGTGCCGACCGCCAGCGGCCCCAGTCCCGCCGCCACCGCCGCACCGGACCCTCCGGACGAACCGCCCGGCGTCAGGTCCAGGTTCCAGGGGTTGCGAGTGATGCCGTGCAGGGGCGAGTCGGTGACGCCCTTGAAGCCATACTCCGGACTGGTGTTCTGGGCGTACACCACCGCGCCGGCCTCGCGGAGCCGGGCGACCGCCGGGGCGTCCTCGGCCGCCGGGGCCTTGTCGGTGAGCCGGCTGGCCATGGTGTGCGGCCAGC
>DATJRL010000264.1:0-3465 GCA_035504785.1 Caulobacteraceae bacterium | reverse complement strand
AGGACGTATTGCAGGCCTTGGTCCACCTTCGCGACGCCGGGGAACCTGGCCATGCCTTCTCACGCAGTTCATCTCAGTTCGTCCGCTATGCCGCAGCGGAGATGAAGCAATATCCACCCGCGCGCCTGGACCGCGTCCTGGAGCGGCTGACCGCCGTGGTTGATCAGGCCGGCCGGCCGTCGGCCCGGAACGTCTTGAACGAGCCATCATGACGTAAATAGCCCGTGCCGGGTCAAAATAGTATTTTTAGCCCTTGACCTTGCGTCGAGCTAAAGGCCAGGTTTGTCGGCCCCAATCGAGGGGCTTCTGCCTGGAGCCTCCCATGTCCCCATCCCGCGCTCTGCGTCTGCGCCGTGCGCTCGCGCTCGCGCCCGGGGCGCTCCTGGCGGCGGCGCTGCTCGCCGAGCCGGCGTTCGCCACGACCACCTCCGGCACGTCCATGCCGTGGGAGACGCCGCTGCAGACCATCGAGACCTCCTTGTCGGGGCCGGTGGCCAAGGCGGTCGGCATCATCGCCATTGTCGTCACCGGCCTCGGCTTCGCCTTCGCCGAGGGTGGCTCGGCGATGCGCAAGGGCATCGGCATTGTCTTCGGGCTGGCCATCGCCTTCACCGCCACGACCTTCATCTCCAGCTTCTTCAGCATCACCTCGGGCGCGGTGTTCTGACCATGGTCGCCTCGCTCGACGGCTTCGAGATCGGCTTCCACAGTTCGCTCGCCGAGCCGATCACCATCGCCGGCGTGCCGCGGATGATCGCGGTGCTCAATGGCACCCTGACCGCGGTCCTGGCGCTCGGCCTGCAGGCGCCGCTGCTCGGCCTGCCGCTGGGCCTGGCGGTCCACACCGGCTGCTACTGGCTGAACAAGCGCGACCCCTATTTCTTCGACGCGCTGAAGCGGCACATCCGTCAGCGCCCCTACCTGGACGCCTGACATGGCGCAGGCGACGGCGGTTCTTCTCTCCCCGGCCCTGACCGTCGCCCTCGCCGCCGCGGCGCTCACCTGGCTGACGGGCGGCCTTTGGCCGGCCGCGGCGCGGCCGCGCAGCGCCGCGGCCTTCGCGCAATCGCTCGTCGTCGGCGTCGCGACCTTCGTTGTGGCGCAGGCGCTCGCCGGGCCTGGATCCGGAGGCGCCTAGGGCCCGCCATGCTGTACCTGCGCGAATACCGTCCCAAAGCCGATCGGCTGTTCGACCATCTGCCCTGGGCGGCGATGATCGGGCCGGGCCTCGTCCTCAACAAGGACGGCGGCTTCCAGAAGACCCTGGCCTTTCGCGGCCCCGACCTGGCCTCCTCCACCGACGCCGGCCTGATGGCCGCGCGCGCACAGCTCAACAACGCGCTGCGCCGGCTCGGCTCGCGCTGGTGTCTGCACATCGAGGCGCTCAGGGCCGGCTCGCAGGACTATCCGGTGAGCCAGTTCCCTGACGCCGTCTCCGCCCTGATCGACGACGAGCGGCGCGGCGCCTTCGAGGCCGAGGCGCGGCATTTCGAGAGCCGCTACTTCATGACCTTCACCTATCTGCCGCCGGAGGAAGCGATCTCCACGGCGGAATCCCTGCTGCTGGAGAACGCCCCGTCCGGGCGCGGCGCCGAGGGCATGTACCGCGCCGCCCTCGGCGACTTCCTGAGCTCGGTGCGCCAGATCGCCGACATCCTGCGCGCGGTCATGCCGGAGGTGCGCGAGCTCGAGGGCGACGAGACCCTGACTTATCTGCACGGCTGCGTCTCCACCAAGCGGCATTGGGTCAAGACCCCCGACGCGCCGGCCTATCTCGACGCCTTCCTCTGCGACGACGACTTCCAGGGCGGGCTTCTCCCGCGCCTCGGCGGCCAATACCTGCGCACCCTGTCGGTGCGCGCCTATCCGACCGCCTCCTCGCCGGGCCTGCTCGACCGCCTGAACGAGCTCGGCGTCGCCTACCGCTGGGCCTGTCGGTTCATGCCGCTCGACAAGGAGGACGCCCGCAAGGCCGTCTCCGTCGTGCGCAAGCGCTGGTTCGCCAAGCGCAAGGGCGTGATGGCGCTGATCAAGGAGGCGGTCACCCGCGAGCCGTCGCAGCTTGAGGACCCGGACGCCGCCGCCAAGACCGCCGACGCCGACACCGCCCTCGCCATCCTCGGCGGCGACTACGCCTCGATCGGCTTCTTCACCCCGACCGTCACCCTGATGGACCCCGACCCGGATCGACTGGCCGATCGGGTCCGCGAGGTGGAGAGCGCCATCAACCGGGTGGGGTTCGTCTGTAAGGTCGAGGACGTCAACGCCGTCGAGGCCTGGCTGGGCTCGCTGCCGGGGCAGGCCTACGCGGACCTTCGCCGCCCGCTCGTCTCCTCGCTGAACCTCTGCGACATGATCCCCATGTCGGCGATCTGGCCGGGTCCGTCGCGCAACGCCCACCTGTCGGCCGAGTGCGACAAGCGCGGCCACGCCGGCGCCCAGCCGCCGCTGATGGTGGCGCGCACGGCCGGGACCACGCCGTTCCGGCTGGATCTGTACCAGGGCGACGTCGGCCACACCATGATTGTCGGCCCGACCGGCGCGGGCAAGTCGGTGCTGCTCAACACCCTCGCGCTGCAATGGCTGCGCTACCCCGAGGCGCAGATCTTCTACTTCGACAAGGGCGCCTCTTCGCGGGCCTCCACCTTGCTGACCGGCGGGCAGTTCTTCGTCCTCGGCGGCGACCACAGCGACCTCGCCTTCCAGCCGTTGGCCGCGATCGACGGGACCGAGGACCGCACCTGGGCCCAGGAATGGGTGCAGGACATTGTCGCCGCCGAGGGCGTCGAGCTCAGCCCGCCGGTGAAGGAGGAGATCTGGGGTGGGCTCAAGAACCTGGCCGCCGGCCCCCTGCCGCAGCGGACCCTGACGCTGCTCGCCGCCACTATCCAGGACCAGACGGTCAAGGCGGCGCTCGCCCCGTACACCCTGGCGGGGCCGCACGGGCACCTGCTCGACGCCCAGGACAACGCCCGCATCGCCGCCCGCTGGCAGACCTTCGAGATGAGCGAGCTGATGGGGGCCAAGGCGGCGCTGCAGCCGGTGCTGACCTACATCTTCCGCACGCTGGAGCGGCGGTTCGACGGTCGGCCGACCCTGCTGGTGCTGGACGAGGCTTGGCTCTTCCTCGACCAGGGCGCCTTCGCGGCCAAGATCCGCGAGTGGCTGAAGACCCTGCGCAAGTTCAACGTCGCCGTCGTCTTCGCCACCCAGAGCCTGGCGGACATCGCCCGCTCCTCCATCGCGCCGGCGCTGATCGAGAGCTGCCCGACGCGGGTCTTCCTGCCCAATCCGGACGCGGCGACCCCGCAGATCGCCGCCCTCTACGAGGGCTTCGGCCTGAACGCCCAGCAGCTGCGGATCATCGCCTCGGCGACCCCCAAGCGCGAATATTACTACCAGGCCTCGGTCGGGAACCGGCTGTTCGAGCTGGGCCTGGGGCCGATCGCACTGGCTGCCGTCGGG
>DATJRL010000263.1:0-34044 GCA_035504785.1 Caulobacteraceae bacterium | reverse complement strand
ATCGTATTGCATCGCCCGCCTTCGGACCCGATTGCATGAACACGCGCGAACCCATCCTTCACACCATCCCCATAACCGACTTGCGGCCAACTCAGATGACGGTCGGCTACCGCGAAGTGCGCTTGAAGCGCCAAGCGTGGCGCGACCGATCCGCCGAGCGCGCCGGCGAGTATCTCGGCCAACACATGGTGCCCACGGTGCTGGGCCCGAAGCAGCGGCACTATGTCGTCGACCATCATCATCTAGCGTTGGCCCTGCACGAAGAGAAGCAGAAGGACGTGCTGGTGAGCGTGATGGCCGATCTCAGCCAACTGTCCAAGAGCTCGTTCTGGACCTATCTCGACAACCGCGCCTGGTGCCATCCGTACGACGCCGATGGGAAACGGCGCGATTTCGACGCGATCCCCAAGGAGATCGGCGACCTGGCCGACGATCCTTACCGCAGCCTTTCGGGTGAGCTGCGGCGCGCCGGGGGCTTTGCGAAGGACACGACGCCGTTCAGCGAGTTCCTCTGGGCGGACTTTCTGCGGTCCCGGGTGAGCCAGAAGGCGATCGACACCCGCTTCGGCGCCGCTGTCGAGCGGGCCTTGTCCCTCGCCCGGTCCGACGAGGCCAGCTACCTGCCGGGCTGGTGCGGACCGCACGCCGACTAGGTCCGCCCTGCGGATGGCGCCAGAGTCTCCGCAAAGTCTCTCGGCGCCCTTTCGCTCGCGGCCGCTTGCGGCGATCATGCCCGGGCGGGTCGCACAAATTGAGGACAGCCGTCATGTCGCTCACGGAAGATGCTTTCTGCCAGCTCATGCGGCTGTACGGCCGCGGCAGGCCCGACTTCGTGAAGTTCGTCGAGGGACGGCATGTGCTGGCGACGCGCTTCGCCGCCGACGAGGCGGTGAGCGCCGCGGTCGCGGCGGGGGCGGCCGTGGCCGCCGACCTGTGGACGCTCCGCACCGGCGAGACGCAGACGGTGGAAGTCTCAACCCGCGAGGCGGCGGCTTCGCTGAACAGCTACTCGTTCCTGCGCATCGAGGACCCGACCCGCGCGCCGCCGCTCCGCGATCCGGCGATGCTGCGCACCGGCATTCTCGGTTTCCACGCCACCCGGGACGGCCGCCACGTGCTGCTGCATCCGAGCTTCCCGCCGGGGACCGAGCGAATCCTGGGCGCGCTGAACTGCGAGGCCAACGCCGAGTCGGTGGACGCCGCGTGCCTGCGGATGACCGCGCGGGAGATCGAGGACGCCGTGGCGGCCGAGCGCGGCTGCGCCGGCGTCGTACGCACGCCGGAGGAGTGGGACGCCTCCGAACAGGGCCGGCAACTGGCCAACCGGCCCGTGGTCGAGGTGGTGAAGATCGGCGACAGTCCGCCGGAACCGCCGCCCAAGGACGGCGACATGCCGCTCTCCGGCATGCGCGTGCTCGACATGACCCGCGTGCTGGCCGGGCCCACCTGCGCTCGCACGCTCGCCCAATACGGGGCCGACGTCCTCTATCTGGCGTCGCCGAAATTGCCGGCCTCGCGCGGGTTCCTGCCCGACACCAACCACGGCAAGCTCTCGGCCTGGCTCGACCTCGACGAGCCCGGCGCGCGGGATCGCCTAAGCGACCTGCTACACACCGCCGACGTCTTCTCCCAGGGCTACCGCACCGGGGCGATGGAGCGGATGGGTTTCGGGCCCGCGCAGCTCGCGTCGCTGCGGCCCGGCATCGTCTACACCTCGATCAACTGTTACGGGCACGAGGGGCCGTGGCGAGGCCGCGCCGGCTGGGAGCAGCTCGCCCAGACCGTCACCGGCATGGCGCACGTCCACGGCGGCGCGGAGGGACCGAAGCTGCAGCCTGGCGCGGTCACCGACTACACGACCGGCTTCATGGCCGCCTTCGGCAGCCTCGTCGCCCTGCAGCGGCGCGCGCTTTACGGCGGCAGCTACCTGGTGCGGGTCTCGCTCTGCCAGACGGGGATGTGGGTGCGCAGTTTGGGGATCGCCGGCGAGGATCGAGTGCAGCGGGCGGAGGCGCTGACCGGCGACGAGGCTCGCGCCTTCGTCGTCAGTTCGAACGGCGGCTACGGACCGATGAGCCACCTGCGCCCGCCGGTGCGGATGGAGCGCACGCCGGCGCGCTGGAAGCGGCCCGTTGTGCAACTGGGAACGCACCCCGCCGAGTGGCCGGCCCGCGGGGCGGACCTCGCCGCGGCGGAGTAATCCGATCGGGGTTGGCCGCCACCCCCGTTAAGCTGTTGCTCAAACATGACTGTTAGCTTGCCTTCCGACGCGGGAGGGCGGGTTACCCTTGAATTTCCGGTGGAAATTGGCGGCGCTTGCCGGGGCGGTCGGCATGGCCATCTCGCTGGCCGCGCATGCCCAGCCATCCGACAGCAGCGCGCGGGCCCTCGCCATGGCGATCGAGAAGCGCGCCGAGGCCACCAGCTTCGCCGAACTCGAGCGGTTTGGAGAGGCCGCAGGACGCCAGAACGGGGTCGAGGCGCTGCGGCGTCTGCACCACGTCGCCTTCATCCTGCTGAACCAGTCCGAATTCGATCGGTTCGATCATTTCAACGGCATGCTGGCGACGAAGGCCCAGGCGGCCGGCAACCAACGCTGGAGCGACGTCGCCAGGATCGACGCCCTGAAGGCGCGCTATGACAGCGGCGACACCCGGGTGGCGGATCAGATCGCGCGCATCGCCGATACCGACACCGACTGGTTCGCCCGCATCCACGCCATCAGTATCGAGGCGCTGGTGCTCGGCAACGAACGCAAGGGCGGCCAGGCGTTGAAGCTGCTCTTCCAGGCCGATACCTTGGTTCAGCGCGGCGATCCGGACGCGGCCGGCGCCGAGTCGGACATCTGGGGCACTATCGGCATCGAGCTCATCCAGCTGAACGACCTGGAGGGCAGCGCCGAGGCGTTCCGAAAGGCGGACTTCGAGGACGCCGACAAAGCTTATCCTCGGCCCGACTTCGACGACGTCTACAACATGGCCTATCTGGCGGTGCAGCTGGGCGACGCCAAGCTCGCCCGCGACATCGCCGCCATCCACCATCGCCTGGCGTCGCGGTCGGACCTGCCGCACCTCGACGTCTGGGACAAGAACCTCTGCGCCATGGTGGCGTCGAGCTTCGGCCAGCCTGCCGACGTGATGCAGTGCTTGGCGGGGTTGGATGCGAGGCTGACGGGCGGGGAGTTCCTGGCCCCGCGCCTATTCACCATGCGGGGCATCGCCGAAGCGCGCCTTGGCAGGATCGAGGACGCCAAGGCCGACCTCGCTCGCCTGCGGGCGCTGGAGGCGTCGCAGCAGTTCTCGTTGGCCGCGTTCGCGCGCGAGCCGCAACTCAACGCCGCCCTCCTGGCGGCGGAGGGGAAGGACAAGGCGGCCTACGACGCCTTGACCGCCTTCATGGCCGGCCAGGATCAGCAGCAGGCCCAGACCTCGAGCGCCGGCGTCCGGCAGGTGACGGCCGAGCTGGAACGCCAGTTGCTCGCCGTTCAGCACCAGGCGGATCTGGAGCGGGACGTCGTACGCAGTCAGCGTTGGACCGGGACCCTTGCGTCGCTGCTCGTCCTCGGCGCCGTCTTGGCGCTGCTCTGGCAGCGCCGCGTCGCCCGTCGTCTCGCCGTCGAGCGCGAGAAGGCGGAACTGGCGAGCCTGGCCAAGAGCGAGTTCCTCGCCAACATGAGCCACGAAATCCGCACGCCGCTGAACGGCGTGGTCGGCGTGGCGGACATGCTGGCTCAGGCGCACCTGCCGGAGCGCGAACGCAAGATGGCGGAGGTGATCCGCGCCTCCGGGCAATCCCTGGAGCGCCTGCTGTCCGACGTTCTCGACCTGGCGCGAGTCGAAGCCGGCAAGCTCAACATCGAGGTGACGCCCTTCAACGCGGCCGACCTCGTCCGCTCCGTACAGGCGCTCTGCCGCCTGCGCGCCGACGAAAAGGGACTCGTCCTTTCGGCGCGGATCGCGCCGGAGCTGGAGGGCTGGTTCCTAGGCGACTCGGTGCGAGTGCGGCAGATTCTCACCAACCTCACCAGCAACGCGGTGAAGTTCACGGAGCGTGGTTCGGTGACCCTGGTCGGCGAGGCGCCCGAGCCGGGCTGCCTGCGCTTCTCTGTGGTCGATACCGGCGTCGGCTTCGATCTCGCCCAGAAGGAGCGGCTGTTCGCGCGCTTCCAGCAGGCGGACGGCTCCATCACCCGCCGCTTCGGCGGCAGTGGCCTAGGGCTCGCCATATCCCGGCAGCTGGCCGCGTTGATGGGCGGCGAGGTGGAGTGCGAGAGCGAGCCCGGCAAGGGCTCCCGGTTCTGGTTCGAAGCGCCATTCAGCGCGACCGCGGCGCCTGCCGCAGCCGCCGAAGAAGAAGAGCCGCCCAGCCTGCAGAGCCGTCCGATCCGGGTGCTGGTCGCCGACGACCATGCCACCAACCAACTCGTGGTGCGGATGATGTTGGAGCAATGCGGGATGGAGGCGGTCGTGGTGGAAGACGGCGCCCAGGCCGTGGACGCCGCGGCGCGCGAGCGCTTCGACGTGATCCTCATGGATATGCAGATGCCGGTGATGGGCGGTCTCGAAGCGACCCGGCTCATCCGCCAGGAGGAACGCGAAGCCGGCCGTCCTCACGCGCCGATCCTGATGCTCAGCGCCAACGCCCTGAACGAGCACCGCGACGCCGCGCGCCAAGCCGGCGCCGACGGCCACGTCGCCAAGCCGGTCACTGTCGCGGGCCTCATGGCGGCGATCGGCGCCGTCTTGGAGCCGGAGGGCGAGGCCGAGTTGGCCGAAGCCAGCTGAAGGCTCGCCAGTCTAGGGCGCCAGCGAGCCGACGATCGAGGCGCGCTGCGAAAGCTCGATGCGGTTGCCGTCGGGATCCTCGACCAGCGAAATACGGGCGGTTTCCCCCAGCGTGACCGGGGCCAGGGCCTCGCGGCCGCCATGGGCGAGCACGAAGGCGTGCTCCCGGTCGACCTTGAAGATCTGGAAGGTGATGTAGCTCCAGCCCTTGCCGGCGGCCCTGGCGCCCTCGACCGGCGCATCGTCGCCTGGCTCGACGATCAGCAGGCTCTCGCCGGCGCGGAACGCCGCGCCGCCCTCCCAGGGCTCTTCGCTCAAGCCGAACGCCTCGGTGTAGAACCGGCGATGCGCCGCGACATCGCGGACGGCCAGCCGCACCCCGATCTGGCCGATCCCACGCCAGCCGGGAGGCGCGAGCGTGACGCGGTTGCCGTCGGGATCGATCAGCGCGCGGGGCTCGGTGACGCCTTCCTTCGCGTAATAGAGCTCGCGGTAACCGGAGGGAGGTCCCTCGGGCAGCGGGTCGGCCAGGTGGTTGATCTTGATCACCGAGCCGTGGGCGTCGTGCCGGTGCTGATCCTGGCCGCGGCGGATCTTCAGCAGATGATCGAACGGCAGCCCCACCTCGCCCTGCCAGAACGCCAGCATCGGCTCGAGATTGTTGGTCGAGAGGCCGAAATCGATCCGCGGTTTGGCGAGCTGCATCCGGCGTCTCTCCCTTGCCTTGGCCGCCCCTGCATGACACTCGAACAGGCGTATGAAAAGCCCGGGAGGCAACCATGAAGGCGGCGGTCTATTACGAAAACGGCGATCCCAGCGTCCTGAAGTATGAGGATGTCCCCGACCCCTCGTGTCACCCGAAGGGCGTGGTGATCCGCGTCGAGGCGGTCAGCATCGAAGGCGGCGACACCCTCAACCGCAGTCGCGGGGCGCTGGCCACCAAGCCCCACATCGTCGGCTATCAGGCCGCGGGCGAGATCGTCGAGGTCGGGTCGGAAGTGACGAACCTAAAGGTCGGCCAGAAGGTCGCCACCTCCAACGCCTTCGGCTCGCACGCCGAGCTGCGCGCCGTGCCCGCCCGCAGCGCCTGGCCGATCCCGAATGGGTTCAGCCCCAAGCTCGCTTCCGTGATCCCGGTGGCGTTCGGCACCGCCGACGACTGCCTCTTCGAGTTCGGCCGCCTTGAGCCCGGCGAGACGGTGCTGATCCAGGCCGGCGCCAGCGGCGTTGGAACGGCGGCGATCCAGCTCGCCAAGCGCGCCGGCGCGCGGGTGCTCGCCACCGCCTCGTCGGACGAGCGGCTGGAGAAGCTCGAGGTCCTCGGGATGGACGCCGGCATCAACTACCGGACCCACAACGTGGTGCAGGAAGTGATGCGCCTCACCGACAAGAAGGGCGTCGACCTGGTGGTGGACTCGGTCGGCGGATCGACGCTGCAGGGCTCGATCCTCTCGCTCGGCTACCGCGGCCGCTGCAGCATGGTCGGCGCGGCGGGTCGCGAGCCGATGACCGTCGACGTCTCCAGCCTGATGGGCGGCAACCGTACGCTGCAGGGCGTGTTCCTGGGCGCCGAGATTGGCGGCGACCGCGCCCACGACAACATCCAGCGCCTGATCGAGGAAGCGGCGCGTGGCGAGCTGACGGTGGTGATCGACCGCGAGTTTCCGCTCTCGGAAGCCGCGGCGGCGCACGCCTACATCGAGAGCCGGAAGGCGGTCGGCCGGGTGCTGCTCATTCCCTAGCGAAGGTCAGTGCCCGCCGGCGGCCGGGGCGCCCGCGAAGAACTTGGGCTGGGGCGCCAGCCAGACCACGCAGGCCGCGAACAGGAAGACCAGGACCATCCCGAAGAACATCTGGTTGGTGGCCAGCATCACCGCCTGGCCTTGGACGAGCGCGTCGAGCTGGCCGAGCGACTGGGCCGGCGTCATGCCGCTGTGCGCCAGCGTCGCCTGGGTTTGCGCCACGTCCTGAAGACTGCCGGCCATGTCCGAGTGGTTGCGGACGCCGGCGTTGTCCCAGAGGGTCAGCACGATCGCGCCGGAAAAAGCCGCCGAGGTGGTGCGCAGGAAGTTGGAGAGACCGGCCGCCGACGCCGTCTCGCTCGGCAGGACCGACGAGAGCGCGATCTGGGTCGTCGGCACGAAGAAGAACGGCATGGCGTAGCCTTGCGCCAGGTAGGTGAAGGCGATCACCCAATAGTCGGCGTTGCTGGCGAAGTGAGTGCGCATCAACGCCACCACGCCCAGCCCCGCCACGCCGAAACTGACGAGCGCGCGCGCATCCAGAAACCGCATCAGCCGCGGCACGATCGGCGACATGAACACCGCCAGCACGCCGCCCAGCGCCGTCGTCATCCCGGCCCAGGTCGCCGTGTAGCCCATGTTGGTCTGCAGCCAGAGCGGCCCGATGATGATCGTAGCGAAGAAGGCGCCAAAGGTGACGGCGATCGTGATCACCGCCCCGGTGAAACCTCGATGGCGGAAGACCCTGAGGTCCACGATCGGATGGTCGTCGGTCAGTTCCCAAATCAGGAACGACGCGAATCCGATCGCCGCGACGACGGCGAGGGTCACGATCACTGGCGAGCCGAACCAGTCGAGCTCCTTGCCCTTGTCGAGCATGATCTGCAGCGCGCCGACGAACGTGATCAGGAGGATGAGGCCGACGAAGTCCACGGGACGCCGCTCGGTGGGCGTCTCCTGCGCGGCGAGCATCCGCCAGGCGAAGAAGGCGCAGGCCGCGGCCACCGGGACGTTGATGTAGAAGACCCAGGGCCAGCCCGCGGTGTCGCAAAGCACGCCGCCCAGGATGGGGCCGGCGATCGGCGCGACGACCGTGGTCATCGACCACAGACCCATGGCCTGCGAGCGCTGCTCGGGCGGGAAGATCCGCATCATCAGCGTCTGCGACATCGGCATGATCGGGCCGCCACAGACGCCCTGCAGCACCCGGAACAGCACCAGGAAGCCCAGCGACGGCGCAACGCCGCAGAGGGCCGAGCAGACGCCGAAGCCGATCATCCCCGCGACGAACACCCTCACCGCCCCGAAGCGCGCGGCGAGCCAGCCGGTCAGGGGCACGACGATGGCCTCGGCGACCGAGTAGGAGGTGATGACCCAAGCGCCCTGGTTCGCCGCCACCGCCATGCCGCCCGCGATGTTCGGCACCGAGACGTTGGCGATGGTCATGTCGAGCACGACCATGAAGTTGCCGACCGCGAGCAGGAACCCCGCGAGCAGCAGCGCGCCCCCTTTCAGCGGCGTTGGCTGGGCGGCGGCGTCGTAAGTCGCGGCCATGGCGGCTGTTC
This sequence comes from Caulobacteraceae bacterium, assembly GCA_035504785.1. GTDB lineage: Bacteria > Pseudomonadota > Alphaproteobacteria > Caulobacterales > Caulobacteraceae > Acaudatibacter. Next base: position 25,953 of record DATJRL010000263.1, on the reverse strand, counting down.
CTGACCCTAGCGCGCGACGTCGACGTCGACGTTCATCGACAGGCCGACGCGCAAGGGATGCGCCTTCAGTTCCCTAGGATCGAGCGCGATCCTGACCGGCAGGCGCTGCACGACCTTGATCCAGTTGCCGGTGGCGTTCTGGGCGGGGATCACGGCGAAGGCCGAGCCGGTCCCGCCGGCCAGACCCACGACCCTGCCGTGGAACTTCACGCCGCCGCCGTAGAGGTCGCTGGTCAGCACCACGGGCTGGCCGATGCGCATCTTGCGCAGCTGGCTCTCCTTGAAGTTGGCGTTCACGTAGGCCGCCTGGATCGGCACCACGGTCATCAACTGGGCGCCGGCCTCCACGCGTTGGCCGACTTCCACGTCATTCTTGGCGACGACACCGTCGATCGGGGCGCGGATCACCGTGCGCTCCAGGTCGAGGCGCGCCTGATCGACCTTGGCCTGGGCCGCGGCGACTTCGGGATTGGAGGCGACGTCCGTACCCGCCACCAGAGCGTCGGCGATCCTCGCCTGGCCCGCCGCCGACACCCGGTCGGCGACGGCCTCGGCCAGAGCGGCCTTGGCGGCGGCGACGGCGGCTTCGGTCTCGCGCAGCCGGTTCTCGCTCGACGTCAGCTCGTCGCGCGAGACGGCGCCGTCGCCGGCCAGCGCCTGGCGACGCGCGAGGTCGGTCTGGGCCTTTTCGAGGTCGGACTGCGCGCTGAGCAGCTGCGCCTTGGCGTGATCGACGTCGGCGCCGCGCGCCGTGGTGATAGCGCTCTCGGCGTCCCGGTTGGCGAAGTAGCCTTCCACGCGCCGCTGGGCCTGACCGAGCGCCGCCTCGGCCTGCGCCAGGGCGAGCTTGAAGTCGGCCGGGTCGATCACCACCAGCACGTCGCCCCGCTTCACCGGCATGGTGTCGGTGGCGGGGTCCGAGACGATCGGTCCGCTGACCAGCGGAGTCACATCCGCGACGTCGGCGTCCACGTAGGCGTCGTCCGTGGTCTCGTGGTGCGAGCCGACCAGCAGCCAGTCGAGGGTGACGCCGACGGCGGCGAGGGCGACGACGGCGCCCAGGATCATGAACAGGTTGCGTCGGCGGTTGATGCGCGCCGCCGGCGGGGTCGGCGGCGCCCCGCCAGCGGCGACCGTGGCGGCATCGGTGCGAGCATCCATGATCGGGCTCCGGGGGTCAGGCGCCGGCGTATCCGCCGCCGAGGGCGCGGACGAGGGCGATGTCGAGGGTGAAGGCGCGGGTTTGCGCGTCGGCAAAAGCGCGGCGCTCGTCGATGACGGCGTCTTCGGCGGTGAGGACCGAGACGAAGGTCGAGAGGCCGCCCTGATAGCGTTCTTTGGCGACGGCGTAGGCGGCCTCGCCGGCTTCGAGCGCGGCCTTGCGATCGGCGAGCTGCCGCTGCGCGGCCTGGACGCTGGCGGAGGCGTCCGCCACATCCTGGAACGCCTGGGTGAGGGTGGCGTCGTAGGCGGCCACCGCCGCGGCGTAGTCGGCTTGCGCCCCGTGGTACTGGCCGCGCAGGCGGCCGCCCTCGAAGATCGGCAGCGTGATCGCCGGACCGAACGAGCCGATCGCGGCGGCCGGGCTAAAGAGCTGACCCAGGCCCAGCGCCTGCTGGCCGACGTAAGCGTTCAGCGTCACGTCCGGGAAGAAGGCGGCGCGGGCGGCGTCGATCCGTTTGGCGGCTGCCTCGGCGCGCAGGCGCGCGGCGACGATGTCGGGACGGCGGCCGATCAGGTGCAGCCGCAGGTCCGCCGGCAGGCCGAACGCCCTCACCGTCTCCGCGTTCGGCGGCGCGATATCGAGACCGCGGTCCGGACCTTCGCCGAGCAGGGCGGCGATCTGATGTCGTGTGAGGAGGATCTGTTCGTCCAGCGAGTCGACGTCGGCCTGCGAGGTCGGCGTCGCCGCCTCGGCCTGCTTCAGCTCGGCGCGGGTGTCGAGGCCGTTCTCGACCCGCTCGGCGGTCAGTTTCAGCGTGTCCTGGCGATTGCGCACCGCCTCGATGGCCGCGTCGCGCTCGGCGTCCAGACGCGCGAGATCGGCGTAGGCCTGGGCGACGGCGGTGGAGAGCGTCAGCCGCGCCTGGGCGAAGTCGGCGCGGGCGGCGGCTTCCTCGGACACGGCCGAGGCCAGGGCCGCCCGGTTCTTGCCGAACAGGTCGAGATCGTACGACGCGTCCAGCGCCAGGCGGCCGTTCGACTGGTAGCCGCGGGGCAGCAACTGCTGAATGAAGGGCGGGAAGCCCTCGATGAGGCTCTGCTCGGTCTCGCTGACCTGGGCCTGGCCGTCCACGGAGGGGAGGACGGCCGCGCGAGTCACCTGGCGCGCGGCGTCGGCCGACTGCAGCCGGGCCCGGGCCTGGGCGAGCGTGGGCGACCCCTTCAACGCTTCGTCGATCAAGCCGGAAAGCTGGGCGTCGCCGTACGCGTCCCACCAGCGGTCGGCGGGCCAGTCGGCCGCCGGCGCCGCGAACGATCGCTCGGTCTGATAGGCGCTCGGCGTTTTGATTTGGGGTCTTGGGCCGCCGCCGGGAGCCGAGGCGCAAGCGGCGACGGCCAGGACGGCCAAGGCCGCGCCGGCCAGAGCCGGCGCGCGCCCCGACGCACGATGGGGGGAGGGAACAGTCATCGCTTGGCGTCCGTTCGAGACGCCCCTCGTTACGACGAAGCGTCTTGATTTGACCGTACTGTACGGTCATTTTCATGGCTTGTTCAAACGTTCGCGTCAAGTTAGAAACCGTACGGTACGGTCAGAGAAAAACTGAATGTCCGCGGAGCCCCTCACCCCCGAGTCCAGCCGCGGCGACGCCAAGCGCCGCGCGATCCTCGACGTCGCGCACGACGTGTTTCTGGCGCAGGGCTACGCGGCGACGTCGATGTCGGAAATCGCGGCCAAGGTCGGGGGATCGAAGGGGACGCTCTACAACTACTTCCGCTCCAAGGAGGAGCTGTTCAGCGCCTTCATGAACGACATCTGCGTCTCGCAGGCGGCGATCTACTTCGATCCGCTGCGGCCGATCGGCGACGGAGGCAGCGTGCGCGCCAGCCTGATCGATCTCGGGGTGTCGCTGCTGGATTTTCTGCAACAGCCCGACATCATGGCGGTGCACCGGCTTGTCATCGCGGAAGTGGGCCGGTTTCCCGAGTTGGGCGAGCTCTTTTACCAGAACGGTCCGAAGCGCGGCGAAATCCGCTTCACCGAGATCTTCCGCGAGGCGATGGCCAAGGGCCTGTTGCCGCCCGCCGACCCCCGCATGGTGGGACAAAGGCTCAAGGATCTCGTCATGTCGGACATCTATATGCAGCTGATGTGGGGCGTGCAGGATGGGCTGGGGGCGGCGCGGACGCGGGCGCACGTGGCCGAATCGGTCGACATATTCCTGAAGGCGTTCGGCCCCGCGGCGCGCTGATCGGGCGCGGCGGCGAAGCGGTCTGCTGCCAGGTTTCGCGCCGTGGCGTGGAACATTGCGGCGCGTTCGAGGGTTCGGGACGGATTGCGCGGCCCTCTCGCTCGACGCCGGTGAGAGACCACCAGGGAGAGCAGCTTCGATGGCCAGGACGCAACACCCGACGACGCTCGTCGGCGACGCCGAGGTCGGCCGCGGTGAGCTGCGCCGTCGCTACGCCGAGGTGCGCGAGGAGAGCCTCGCCCGGGCCGCGCCTCTGACGCCCGAGGACCAGCAGGCCCAGTCCATGCCCGACGCCAGCCCCGTCAAGTGGCACTTGGCGCACGCCACCTGGTTCTTCGAGACCTTCCTGCTCGCGCCGCACCTGACCGGATATCGCCCCTTCGACCCCACGTTCGGATTTCTCTTCAATTCCTATTACGAAGCGGTCGGCCCGAGGCATCCACGCCCGGCCCGGGGGCTGATCACGCGTCCCAGCCTGGAGGAGGTGTTGCGCTACCGGCGCCACGTCGACCTGGAGATGCACCGGCTGCTGTCGGGCGGCGTCTCCGACCAGCTGGCGGACCTGGTGATACTGGGGCTCGCCCACGAGGAGCAGCATCAGGAGCTGATCCTGATGGACGTGCTGCACCTGTTCGCCCAGTCGCCGCTCAAGCCGGCCTACGGACCCGGGTTCGGGCCGGCGCGCGCCAGTGCGGCGGGATGGGAGAGCTTCGAGGGCGGAGTCGTCGAGGTCGGAAGCGACGGCGGGGACTTCGCCTTCGACAACGAAGGGCCGAGGCACGACACCCTGCTGCGGCCCTATCGTCTGGCGCGCCGGCTCGTGACCGCCGGCGAATGGCTGGCGTTCATGGAAGACGGCGGTTACGCGCGGCCCAGCCTGTGGCTGTCCGACGGCTGGGCGAGAGTGCGCGAGGAGGGCTGGCAGGCGCCGCTTTACTGGGAGCGGGGCGAAGATGGCTGGCTCGCCATGGGACTGGAGGGGCTGCGGCCCGTCGATCCGGACGCCCCGGTGACTCACGTGAGCTACTACGAGGCGGACGCCTTCGCAGCGTGGGCCGGCAAGCGACTGCCCACGGAAGCGGAGTGGGAGCACGCCGCGGCGACGCGTCCGGACGCTTTCAGTCAGCTCTACGAAGCCGCTTGGCAATGGACCGGCAGCGCCTACCTCGGCTACCCCGGCTTCGCGCCCCCCGCTGGCGCCGTCGGCGAGTACAATGGCAAGTTCATGATGGGGCAGATGACGCTTCGCGGGGGCGCTTCGATCACCCCTCGCGGCCACTCGCGCTCCACCTACCGGAACTTTTTCTACCCCCATCAGCGATGGATGTTCTCCGGCGTGCGCCTGGCCGAAGACGCCGCGCCGCCGCCCACGGTTCGCGTCGAGATGGGGGATCCGACGACGGCCTTCCGAGCGGACCTGCTGGCGGGGCTGGCGCGGACGCCGAAGTCCGTGCCGCCCAAGTGGTTCTACGACGCGGCCGGCTCCGCCCTGTTCGAGCAAATCTGTGAGCTGCCCGAATACTACCTGACCCGGACCGAGACGGCGCTGATCGCCCGGATCGCCCCGGAGATCGCGGCGCGCCTCCCCGACGGCGCCGCACTGATCGAACTTGGCAGCGGCGCCAGCGCCAAGACGCGGATCCTGCTCGATGCGGCGCCGCGGATCGAAGCCTACGCGCCGCTCGACATCAGCCAGACGGCGCTCGCGGCGGCCGCGGCGTCGATCCGCCGCGACTACCCCAAGCTCGTGGTCGAGCCCTTGGCCCGGGACTTCACCACCGCGGGACCGACGCCGCCGGCCGCGGCCGGACGGCCCCGCTTCGTGTTCTTTCCAGGCTCGACAATCGGCAATTTCGACCCGGAGCAAGGGGTGCGGCTGCTGGCCGAAGCGCGCGCCTTGGCCGGCGAGGACGGGCTATTCGTCCTCGGCGCCGACCTGGTGAAGGAGCCGGCCGTCATGATCGCGGCCTACGACGACGCGGCCGGCGTCACCGCCGCATTCAACAAGAATCTGCTTGCCCGCGCCAACCGTGAACTCGGCGCGGACTTCGACCTCGCCGCGTTCGACCACCTCGCCCTGTGGAACGCGGTCGACAGCCGCATGGAGATGCACCTGGTCAGCCGCGTGGCCCAGACGGTCCATGTCGACGGGCGCGCCATCGCGTTCGCCGCCCAGGAGCGGCTGCACACCGAGAACTCCTACAAGTTCACTGTGGAGGACGTGACCGGCATGGCGCGCCGGGCGGGCTGGCGGCTGATCGAGCGCTGGATCAGTCCTCCGCCAGCCTTCGCGGTCTTTCTGTTCGCCTGAACCGTCAGGACGAGCTGGATCCCGCCGGACGACGGCCGCCGCCGCGCGAGGCTGCGCCGCCCTTGCGGCCGGCGTTGGCGGCAAGGTCGCGGTCCTGGGCGAAGCTGCGCTTTTCGCGCGGCACACTGGCGCCGCCGCGGCGGGCGATCTCGCGACGTCGCTCAGGGTCCATCGCCGCGAAGCCGCGGCGGCTCGGGCGACGGGTCCCTTCTTCCTTGTTCATGTCCATCGGTCACTCCTTCACAAACGCACGGCGCCCAAGAGGGGCTGGATCTTGATCCACGCACCGGCAGCCTTTGCTGTAAACGCGGAGTCCTTGCTTGAGTTGCGCTGCGCATGGGTCGGGGCGGCCGGAATTTGATTACGCGCTGAGGCTAGGTTCGACCTCTGGCGGGCTCGCCTCGGTCGGCGTCTTGCGGCCCGCCGGGCGCAGGGCGAGCGGCAGAGTGACGCGGGCTCGCAGACCCCCTTCGGGGCGGTTCAGCAAAGTGACCTCGCCGCCATGGCCGCGAGCGATCGCGCGCACCACCGCCAGGCCGAGACCGGCGCCGCCGGTTTCGCGGCTGCGCGAACTCTCCAAACGGTGGAAAGGCTCGAAGGCGCGCTCGATCTCGCGTTCCGGAACCCCCGGTCCGTCGTCGTCGACCTCGATGATCGCCATGCCGGCTTCGCCATAGACCCGGGCGCGGGCGCGGGTCCCGAACTTCAGGGCGTTGTCGACGAGATTGGAGACGAGGCGCTTGAGCGCGATGGGATCGGCGTCGACCACCGTGCGCTCGACTCGCTCCACCGCGGCGTCGGCGCCGGTCTCGGCCGCCTCGTCCATGACCGTCTCCAGGAGCGAGGAGACTTCGATCTTGGTGCGGGCGCCGGGACGGGTGGCGTCCTGGACGAACGCAAGCGTGGCCGAAATCATCGCCTCCATCTCGTCGATGTCGCTGGCGAGCTTGACCCTGAGGTCGTCGGGCACGGACTCGATGCGGAAACGGAGCCGCGTGAGCGGCGTTCGCAGGTCGTGCGCAATGGCGGCGACCATCGTCGTCCGGTAGGTCACGTAGCGCTTCAGGCGCAGCTGCATCACGTTGAAGGCGGCGACCGCCGCGCCGACTTCCGTCGAGCCCTTCACGTCCAGCGGCGGCGCCTCGGGGTCGCGCCCCAACTGCTCCGCCGCGCGCGCAAAGGCCGCGATCGGGGCGGCGAGGCGGCGCGCGAACCACCAGGCGATCGGAATCACCAGAACGGCCGCGGCGGCGACCACGAGCAGCACCCGTTGCTGCCAGGGCTCGATCAACTCTCGGCGCGGCGAGACCGTGAGCCACTTGCCGTTCGGCTGGCGCACGGCGGCCTGGAACATGCCGAACATCTCGGCGCGATCCACGGATGGCGACGGCGGCGGCAAGGGACGCCGGATCATCCGGGGCGGGCCGCCGATGGCGATGATCGGACTAGGGTTCTGGACGACGATCACCAGGCTGGGATCGATCTTCAGCTCCTGGGCGATCCCGGCGCGAAAGTCGGTGTGGCGGCGGCCGAAACTGATGCCCGCCGGCGGCTTGTCGAGCATCTGAACCTTGAGCGGCCGCCCTTCCGGGGTCGGACCGCCTTTGCCCGTCCTGAACGCCTGGGCGACGTCGCTGACCCGATAGATGTCCGGCGCCGGCGGCGGGATGTTCAGGCTGACGACGATGGCGGCGACGAAGACGGCGACCAGGGTTGCGCCCACCAGGCCCAAGGCCTGAAGGAACAGAGTGGTCGTCGGCTGCGGCGTCACGGCGTGCGAGAGACCTTCGGCGTAAAGATGTAGCCCTCGTTGCGCACCGTGCGGATCAGCTCCTGGCCCGACGCGCTGTCGTCGAGCTTACGCCGGAGCCGGCTGATCTGCACGTCGATCGCGCGATCGAAGGCGTCCGATTGCGGTCCGCGGGCGTACTCCAGCAGCTGGTCGCGGCTCAGCACCCGCTGCGGGCGTTCGACGAAGGCGCGCAGCAGCGAGAACTCGCCGCTCGACAGGTTCACGACGGCGCCCTCGGGCGAGCGGAGTTCGTGCCGGACCAGGTCGAGCCGCCATCCCGCGAATTCGCACGCCGCGTCCAAGCTGTCGTCGCCGCGCGGCTCGCGGCGCCGCCGCAGCACCGCGCGCACCCGCGCCAGCAGTTCGCGCGGATTGCAGGGCTTGGGCACGTAGTCGTCGGCGCCGAGCTCCAGGCCGACGATGCGGTCGGTCTCCTCGCCCATGGCGGAGAGCATGATGATCGCCGGGCCGTCGGGCCGCGCCAGCTTGCGGCAGATGGCGAGGCCGTCCTCGCCGGGCAGCATGACGTCGAGAATCACCACGTCCGCCGGCGTGCGCGCCAAGGAGCGGTCCATTTCCCGCCCATCGGCGGCCGTCTCGACCCTGTAGCCGTGGCGTTGAAGGAATTCCGAGACCACGTCCCGGATGCCCGGATCGTCGTCGACGACCAGGATGCGTTCGGCCGGCTCTGTCGCCTGCGCCATCATGTCGGTTGTTGCCTGCATGCGTCGGAGGCTGTGGTGCAGCTGTGGCGCGGGAATGTCCTGTTTGCAACAGCCACGTTACGGTTCCTTGCAGACGCCTTACGGCGCGCCCGCCAGGACTTCGTCCGCCACGAACGGGTTTGTCCGCCGCTCTTGGCCGAACGTCGAGATCTGCTCGTGGCCGGGCACGAAGGTGACGTCGTCGCCGAGCGGCCAGAGCTTGCCGGTGATCGAGGCGATGAGGTCGGGATAGCTGCCGCGCGGAAAATCGGTGCGCCCGATCGAGCCGGCGAACAGCACGTCGCCCACCTGGGCGAAGCGGGCGTCGCGATTGAAGAACACCACGTGGCCCGGCGTGTGCCCCGGGCAGTGGTAGACCTCCCACTCGGTCTCGCCGAGCGTCACCCGGTCGCCGTCGTGCAGCCAGCGATCGGGCGTGAAGGACCGGGCGTCGGCCATGCCGAAGCGCTTGCCGCTCTCGTCGATGCGGTCGATCCAGAACTGGTCGTCCGGGTGCGGACCCTCGATAGGGCAGCCCGTGGCCTCCTTGAGCGCGGCCGTGCCGCCGGCGTGGTCCATGTGTCCGTGGGTGACCCAGATCTTCTCCAGCGTCAGGCCCTGGTCCTTCAGAATCGCCAGCAGCCGCGGCACTTCGCCGCCCGGATCGATGATCGCGGCCTTCTTGGTCTTCACGCACCAGACGATGGTGCAGTTCTGCTGCAGCGGCGTCACCGGCGCGACGATGGCGCGGATCGGAGGGCCTTCGGCGTCTTCCATGGCGACGAAAATAGGGTGGGGCGCCGCCCCCGCAAAGGGACCCTCCGCAAAACCTGTTCCCAGCCTCGGTGCGGCCGCGCTAGCGTGCGGCTTCGACGCCACGTCGAGTCTAGGGGTTCGGAGCGATCCATGGCCAACGCCAGCGTCCTCGGGCGCGTTTTCCAGCGCAAACCGGTGGAGCTCATCCAGGCCGAGACCCGGCATACCGAGCTGAAGCGGTCGCTGGGCGCGCTCAACCTGATCCTGCTGGGCATCGGCTGCATCATCGGGACCGGCATCTTCGTGCTCACCGGGCACGCCGCCGCCGAATGGGCTGGCCCAGGCATCATGATCTCATTCGTGATCACGGGCGTGCTCTGCGGGCTGGTGGCGCTCTGCTACGCCGAGTTGGCCTCGGCGCTGCCGGTCTCCGGCTCGGCCTACTCCTACAGCTACGCCTCCACCGGCGAGATCGTCGCCTGGATCATGGGCGTGCTGCTGCTGCTGGAGTACGGCCTCGCGGCCTCGACCGTTGCCGTCGGATGGTCGGGCTATCTGGTCTCGCTGCTGCAAGACCTGCACATCAACATCCCGGTCGCGTTGCAGGGGGCCTGGGGCTCGCCGGTCAAGGACTCGGTGACCGGCGCGGTCATCGGCCATGGCGTCGTCAATCTTCCCGCCGTGATCGGCGTCGCGGCCGTCACCACCCTGCTGATCGTCGGGGTTTCGGAATCGGCGACGGCCAACAACATCATCGTCGCCATCAAGGTGACGGTCGTGGTCGCCTTCATCGCGATCGGGGCGTTCTATGTGAAGACGTCGCTCTGGTCGCCGCTGATCCCGGCGCAGGTTCCCGCCCCGCCGCCGGGCGCCGCGACCGACATCTGGCATCAGATCGGCGCGGCGCTCCTGGACATCGTCACCGGCAAGAAGAGCGCCCACTTCGGGGTCGTCGGCGTCATCCACGGCGCCGCGCAGATCTTCTTCGCCTACATCGGCTTCGAGGCGGTCTCGACCGCCGGCGCCGAGTCCAAGAACCCGGCCCGCGACATGCCGATCGGCATCCTGGGCTCCCTCATCATCTGCACGCTGCTCTACATCGCCACCTGCGCCGTGCTGGTCGGCATCGTGCCCTACGCGCAGCTCGACGGCCCGGCGCCGATCGCCTATGCGGTCAATCACATCGGCATCACCTGGTTCGCCGAGCTGGTGAAGCTGGGCGCCATCGCGGGCCTCACCAGCGTGATGCTGGTGCTGCTCTACGGCCAGACCCGCATCTTCTACACGATGAGCCACGACGGCCTGCTGCCTTCGCCGCTCGCCGCCGTGCACAAGCGCTTCAAGACGCCCTGGATCAACACGATCATCGTCGGCGTCGCGGCGGCCAGCTGCGCCGGCTTCCTCTCGCTCGAGACGCTTTCGGACGTGACCAACGTCGGCACCTTGGCCGCCTTCACCATCGTCTGCGGCACGGTGATCTACCTGCGCATCACCCACAAGAGCATGGCGCGGCCGTTCCGGACGCCGCTCTATCCGGTCGTGCCGATCCTCGGGATCGTCATGTGCGTGATCCTGCTGATGAGCTTGATGGCGGTGCCTGCGACCAAGCACTTCTTCCTGATCTACATGGCCGGGGGCGTGGTCGTGTACTTCCTCTACGGCCTCTGGAACTCCAAACTGGGCCGAGGCCTCGCCACGGCACCGGACGCCCTGGCCCCGATGGCCGCGCCGCATCCGGAGCCCTGATCGGCGTCGATGCTTCCGGTCGAAGAGGCGCTGCCGGCGCTGAAGGCGGCGTTGGGCGCCGGCCCCAATGCGGTGCTGGTCGCCCCGCCCGGCGCCGGCAAGACCACCGTGACCCCGCTGGCCCTGATGGACGAGCCGTGGGCCGCCGGCGGCAAGCTGATCGTGCTGGAGCCGCGCCGCATCACCGCCCGCGCCGCGGCCGAGCGCATGGCGTGGACCTTGGGCGAGCGGGTAGGGGAGACCGTCGGCTACCGCGTGCGGCTCGCTTCCCGGGTCTCGGCGAAGACCCGGGTCGAGGTGGTCACCGAGGGCGTGTTCACCCGCATGATTCTCGACGACCCCGGCCTCGAGGGCGTGGCCGCGGTGCTGTTCGACGAGTTCCACGAGCGCAGCCTCGACGCCGACCTGGGCCTCGCCTTCGCTCGCGACGCCCAGAGGCTGCTGCGTCCGGACCTGCGGCTCGTGGTGATGTCCGCGACGCTCGACCCCGCGCCCGTCGCGACGCTGCTGGACGATGCTCCGGTCATCGAGAGCCAGGGGCGCATGTTTCCGGTCGAGACCCGATACCTCGGCCGCGATCCGGCCGTTCGGTTCGAAGACCAGACCGTCCGCGCCGTCGAGCGAGCGCTGCGCGAGGAGACGGGCAGCCTGCTCGTTTTCCTGCCGGGGCAAGGCGAGATCCTTCGCGTCGCCGAGCGGCTGACCGAGCGTGTGCGCGATCCGTCGGTCGACATCGAGCCTCTATACGGAGCGCTGGAGCCTTCCGCCCAGGACCGCGCCATCGCCCCGCCGCCGCCCGGCCGCCGCAAGGTGGTGCTGGCGACCTCGATCGCCCAGACCAGCCTCACCATCGAAGGCGTGCGCGTGGTGATCGACGCCGGGTTCTCGCGCGCGCCCCGCTTCGAGCCGGCCACCGGCCTGACGCGGCTCGAGACGGTGCGGGTCTCTGGCGCCGCGGCCGACCAGCGGCGCGGGCGGGCCGGCCGCACCGAGCCGGGCGTCTGCTACCGTCTGTGGGACGAGCGCGAGACGCGGGGCCTCATGGCCTTCGATAGACCGGAGATCCTGGAGGCCGATCTCTCGCGCGTCGCCCTCGACCTCGCCCGCTGGGGCGCCGGCGACGGCGCCGGTCTCGCCTTCCTCGATCCGCCCCCGGCGGCCGCCATGGCCGAGGCGCGGACGCTGCTGCAGCGTCTGGGCGCGCTGAACGCGGCCGGCGCGCTCACCGACCACGGCCGCCGCATGGCCGACATCGCCTTGCCGCCCCGCCTCGCCCATATGGTGCTGCGCGGCGCGGCGTCGGACCAAGGCGAGCGGGCCGCGCGGATCGCGGCGCTGATGGTGGAGCGGGGGCTCGGCGGGCGCGCCGTCGATCTCGAAACGCGGCTGGAGGGCTTTGCCCGCGATCGCAGTCCTCGAGCCAGGGACGCCGCGACGCTCGCCAGGCGCTGGGCGGTCGAGGGCTCCAGTAAGGGCGATGCTCCTGCGCTCAGCGACGCCTTGCTGGTCGCCGAGGCCTGGCCGGAGCGCGTGGCCAAGGCGCGAGGCGGCCTCGGGCATTTCCAGCTCGCCAGCGGGCGTGGCGCTCACATGGAACCCTCTGAGACGCTCGCCAAAGCCCCCTGGCTGGCGGTGGGCGAACTCGGCGGCGGCGAGGCCCGAGATCGCATCCTGCTGGCCGCCGAACTCGATCCGGAGGAGGTCAAGTCGGCGTTCGCCGATCGCCTGGTCCGCGAGGAGCGGCTGGCGCCCGACGCCGGCGGACGCCTTCGGGCCACGGAGACGTTGAGCCTCGGCCGCCTGGTCGTCGAGGAACGGCTGCTCGCCAATCCGGACCCGGAGCTCGTCGTCCGGACCCTGCTGGAGGAGGTGCGGCGCAAGGGATTGGGCGCGCTCCCATGGGGCGAGGCGTCGAACGCCCTGCGCGCTCGCGCCGCCTTCCTGCGCGGCCTTGATGCCAGCGCGCCTGACCTCTCCGACTCGGCGCTGTGGGAAGCACTGGACGGATGGCTGGCGCCCGCGCTCGCCGGCAAGACCGCGCTGGTCCAACTTACGGACCACGACCTGGAAGCCGCCCTGCGCGCCCGCCTCGACCATGACGTCCTGCGCCGCCTGGATCGCGAGGCGCCGACCCGGTTCCAGGCGCCGACCGGCTCGCGGCTCGCCATCGACTATGCCGCCGAGGGCGGGCCGCGCGTCGATGTCCGCGTGCAGGAACTCTACGGCCTGCGCGAGCACCCCGCCGTGGCCTCGGGCCGGGTTCCTTTGACGCTGGCGCTGCTATCGCCGGCTCACCGTCCGATCCAGCTCACCAAGGACCTCCCAGGCTTCTGGCGCGGCGCCTGGGTCGAGGTCCGCAAGGAGATGCGCGGCCGCTACCCCAAGCACCTCTGGCCCGAAGACCCGGGCAACGCCACGCCCACCACCCGGGCGAGTCCTCCGCGCGGGTAGCGACGCATCGCCTTCTCTCGTCAAACCCGCCCAAGCGCTCGACGGGACGCGCGGGGGCCGGATGCGCCGCGACGAGCCGGGCGTCGGATTGTCCGGCCCCGGATCGGATTTCGGCAGGGCCGTCCTGGGGTGACGCTGCGGAGGCCTACGCCGGCGCCGGAATCGGCGGGACCGGCGCGGTGCGCTCCAGCTTGGTGAAATCCTTCTCGGCGCGCGGGAAGAAGTCCTTGACGATGCCGTCCGCGTCCCAGCCGCCTTCGCGCGAATAGGTGGCGATGGGGCGGGGTTGGGAGAAGATCGAGAGGTTATAGCCGCCGGCGCCGAAGATCTGGCCGCTGATGCGCTTGGCCGCGTCGCTCATCAGGGCCACGGCGAGTTCGGCGGGCCGGACCGGGCTCTGCACGTCGCGCATCGCCTCGCGGGCCTTGGCCTGCTCGTCGCTGCGCGGCACCGAGTCGGTCATCCGGGTCATGGCGCCGGGCGCGAGCGCGTTGGAGCGCACGTTGTTGCGAGCGCCTTCCAGCGCGATGATCCGCGACAGGCCGGCGATGCCCATCTTGGCCGCGCCATAGTTGGCCTGGCCGACGTTGCCGATCAGGCCCGAGGTCGACGACCACATCACGTAGACGCCGTCCTGCTGGCTGCGGAAGTGGTTGATGGTGGCGCGTACGACGTTGAAGTGGCCGCGCAGGTGCACGGTCATGATCGCGTCCCACTCCTCTTCGGTCATGTTATGGGCCATGCGGTCGCGCAGGATGCCCGCCGGGTTGGAGACCGCGTGCAGGCCGCCGAACTTCTCCATCGCCGCGCCGACCATGCGGTTCACCGCCGCCAGGTCGGTCACGCTCTCGGTGTTGGCGATCGCCTGGCCGCCGGCCGAATTGATCAGATCCGCCACTTCCTGGGCCGGACCCTTGTCCGCGCCTTCGCCATGGACCCCCGCGCCGAGGTCGTTGACCACGACCTTCGCGCCTTGTTTCGCGGCGATCAGCGCCGTCTCGCGTCCGATCCCGCGGCCGCCGCCGGTGACCAGGATGACTTTCCCGTCGAGCAAACCCATCGCTTCGTCCCTTCAATCGTTTTTGCTTGAAATGCCGGCGCGAGTTAAAGCCCCGGACGCGCGGACGGGCAAGCCGGGTGAGGCGGATGAGGGGGTGAGTGCGAGCGAGAACGACGACCGCGCGGGGTCCGTCCAAACCGACGCCGGCCTCTACGCCTGGGTGATGGACGGCGCGGCCAATGTGGACGAGCCGGACTACCCCGGTGCAGGGCAGGGCGACGATCCCCTGGTACGCCCAGGCGCTGTCCGCGGCGCTTTCGGCCCGGGGCCTAAGCGACGGCGGACCGTCATCTCCCCCGCCGAGACGCACGTTCGAGCCGGCTTTTACGAGCTTCTGTCACACGCAGCGCCCGACCAGCCCGGGTCGCAGGCACACTCGCCGTGGGCGACCTTGCCATGCGTGCAAACCGGCGGCGCGGTCTGACAGGCGCGGCCTTTCCAGCCGGGCTCGCAGACGCATCGGCCGTTGGAGGCCTTGCCGTGGTCGCCGCAATCGGGCGGCTGTTCGAGCGTGTTGCACTCCGCACCCGTCCAATAGGGATCGCAGGCGCAGCGGTCGGCGACTTCCCTGTGGCCGTGCCCACTGCAGGCGGCCGCGCCCCATTGATTCTCCGGGAGGCTTCCGGGAAGGGTGATGGCTGCCCGCGCGCCTGGAGGCGACGTCCACGCGATCATGGAGATTGCGAGCACGGCGAACGGGGCCGCGAGGCGCGACATGGGCCTGACACTCACAGGGCCGACCCACGGCGCGGCGTTGGAAGCGTCAGCGCCAAGATGCTTGCCGCCGGCGTCACGACCCCTCCCGGACATCATCGACCGCCAGTTTCGCCGGGCGGAAGATTAAGTCAAACCCCCGTGGCCGACTCCGAAGTCCGGCGGCTCTAGATCAGCGCCATCGCCGCATCGATGATCTCGCGCAGTTCCGGCACGAACGGGGTGGGGTACCGCACGAGGGCGTGGGCGAGGGCGAAGTGGTCGAGAAAAGGCGCTTCGTCGGCGGGTAGCTCGCCGTAGGCGGCCATGAAAGCTTCGAGCCGTGCGTCATCGCCCGGTCGGTCGACGCCGTAACGCGCGCCTGGAAAACCCTCGGACACCACCAGCGCCAAGTCGTAGACCGCCGGGCCTGACCAGATGCGCGAGGCGCGGTCGAACAGCACCGTCTCGTCGCCGCGCAGCAGGACGTTGTTCGCGTGCAGGTCGCCGTGCAGCAGCACGTAGCGCAGAGGCCGGAAGTCGCGCAGCGCTCCCAGCTTCCGCGCGGCTTCCGTCAGCAGCGACTTCGGCAGGACGCCTTCCGTGTCTCTGGGGGTCGACAGGGCGCGTTCGATCAGCCAGTCGACGTAATCGAGCCAGTTCGCGGGCGCCGGCGCGTCTGTGTCAAACCGCTGGAAGCCGGCGAGTTCAATCCCATGCATCCCAGCCACCGCCGCGCCCCATCGCGCCAACGCGTCCGGCGTCGGCGATCCGCCGATCGTCGGCGAGCCGTCGACGTACTCCAGCAACAACTCGTTGGCCGCCAGCGACGGATGGTCGGGCGTCCCTAACGCCGGCAGTCCGGCCTCAGCCATGGTTCGCTGAAACAACCGCTCGCCGGCAACCCGCACGGGCGGCGCGCGCTTCAGGATGAACGGCTGCCCATCGATTTCCACCAGCTCGACGACGGCGTTCTCCCCGCCGCCCGCAAGCGTCCGCAGCCGGCGGATCTCCGAAGCCCCGTCCATGCGGATCGTTGCGCCCTCGTGGCTACTCCGCCGCCGTCCGCCAGGCGGCCGGGATGGGCACCGCGCGCTGGTTGGCGAGGATGCCGGCGCGGCGGGCCTGTTCCTCCGGCGTGATGCTGGCGGGGTCCTCGCGGAACTTAGGCCCCATGGCCATCGCCTTCTGGACCGCGGGTCTCGCCTCCATCGCCGCCAGCCAGCGTTTCACGTTCGGGAACTCCTCGATGTCGATCCCGCGCATCTTCCAGCTGGTGCTCCAGGGATAGCAGATCATGTCGGCGATCGTGTACTCGCCGGCCGCCAGCCACTCCTTCTCGTGCAGGCCGAGGTTCATGACGCCGTAGAGGCGATGCACCTCGTTGCCGAAGCGCTTCAGCGCATAATGCAGGTCGCCGTTCTCGGGGTTCTGGGCGGCTCTGGCGAAGTTGCCCTGCTCACCCATCTTCGGGCCCTGGTTGCCAGTCTGCCAGTAGAGCCACTGGGCCACCTCGTACTTCTTGTGTGGCTCCTGCGGCCAGAATTTCCCGGCCTTTTCCGCGATGTAGCTCATGATGGCGCCGGACTCGAAGATCGAGAGCGGCGCTCCGCCGCCCATCGGCTCATCGTCGACGATCGCCGGCATGCGGTTGTTGGGGGCGATCTTCAGGTAGTCCGGCTCGAACTGGTCGCCGCGGCCGATGTTCACCGGCTTGATCCTGTAAGGCAGGCCGCACTCCTCGAGGAGGATGATCACCTTCTTGCCGTTGCCGGTTGGCCAAAAATAGACGTCGATCATCGGCGTTCTCCACATCTGAAAAGGGCTGAACAGCCGCCCAAAGGGCGCTCCTGCCATCATGCCTCCAGCGGCGCGCCGGAGTCACCCCGCGAGGCGCACGAGGAACAACAAGTTCGTTTCGGCGCCGCCGTCGGCCAGTTCCGCCTCGATCGTTCCGGCAGGCTCGAATCCGGCGGCGAGCGCGACGCGCTGCGAGGCGACGTTGTCGGGCGCGATGTGCGCCTGCAGCTCCTCCAGACCGTCAATCTTGCTCGCCGCATCGCGCAAGATGCGGACGGCGCGCGAGACCAGGCCTCGGCCGCGAAAAGCTGGAAAGCACCAGTACGAGACGTTCGCCCGTAGCGGCGTCACGCGGCGCAACTCGCAGCCGCCGGCCAGCAACCCCTCCGGCGATCGCAGGGCGTAGCGGAAATCCGGTCCGCCTTCAGCTCGCGCCCGGCTCCATCGCGCCAGTTCCTCTCGCAGACGTTCCAAAGGCGCTTTCCTAAAATACGGGGCGTCGAAGCGGCGGATCATCTCCCAGTCTTCGCCGGCCCAATAGGCCTCGGCGTCGTCGGGACGATGGTCGTCGAGCGTGATCACGCCATCGCTGAGCGTCGCGGGAAGCCAGATCGGGTGCTCGCGCCAGTCCATGCGCCTATCCGTCCGCGACTTCGATCTCGGCGCGGCTCGTCATCGAATCGCCGACGAGATCGCACGCTCCAGCTCCGCCCAGTCGTCGATGCGCAGGTGCTTCTGGGGATTCGTGAAGGCGAGGGGACGCAGACGTTCGTCGGCGACGTGCTGGAAGCGCGCAACGCTCGGCGCCTCGGCCGCCACCGAGTCGAGGTTGCTCAGCAGGTCATCGACGAAGGCCGCCTTGCCCGAGGTCATCGCCGAGATCGCCGCCACCGGGCGACCCTTCGGCCCGGCGTTGATCACCAGCGGGTAGTCGAAGCCGTGCTTCACCAGCCAGCGCCCGCGCGGCGCACGGCCCTGGGCGGGAGCGTTGCTGAGGATGACGATGCTCGCGTCGCCCGCCAGCCGGCGCAGCGCCGCCTCGGCGCCCGGCACCGGCTCGATGTCCTCGCACCCAGTCTCGAAGAAGCGCTCGAACAGCACGCGTCCGGCCGCCACGTCCAGGTGCTCGCTCTGCCCGGGTCGATAGATGTTCTGGAAGATTGCGAACTTATCGATGCGCATCTCCAGCCCATGACGGCCGATGAAGCGTTCGAAGCCGCGCATGAACATGGCGAGCACCTCGTCCACGTCCACAACCACGACCGGTCGGGCGGGGTCGATCCTCAGGTCGGCCAGCTCTGGCGGGAGGCTGGGGTCAGTCACTGGCGGCCCCGCGACAATTAGCTCGCATTTAAGGATATTAGTGTCTGTCTCACGAGGCGAGGCGCCTTGGCGAGTCGCCTCGCCGGATGGGCGTGCTGGAAGTGCTCGAGGTCAATCGGAATCCGAATGCCCAAGAAGGTCCTCATCGTCGAGGATAACGAGCTGAACATGAAGCTATTTCATGATCTGCTCGAGGCGCAGGGCTACGAAACCCTGGAAACCCGCGAGGGCCTCGCCGCGCTCACGCTGGCGCGCGAGCACATGCCCGACCTAATTCTGATGGATATCCAGCTGCCGGAGATCTCGGGCCTCGAGGTCACCAAGTGGCTGAAGGACGACGAGGCGCTCGCCCACATTCCGGTCATCGCGGTCACCGCCTTCGCCATGAAGGGCGACGAGGAGCGCATCCGCGCCGGCGGCTGCGCGGCCTACATCGCCAAGCCGATCGCCGTCGGCCCGTTCCTGGACACCGTCCGCAAGTACCTGGAGCCCGCCGAGGGCGCGGAGAGCGTGGTGTGATCCTTCTCCTCAAGGCTTGCCTCGCAGGGCCGGTCCTCCGCAGCTCCGGCAGGAGCGAAGGGGAATGACCGGACGCATCCTCGTCGTCGACGACATCGACGCCAACGTTCGGCTTCTGCAGGCCAAGCTCCAGGCCGAGTACTACGACGTTCTCTCCGCCGCGAACGGGCCGGACGCGTTGCGGATGGCGGCGGCGGAGCGCCCGGACCTGGTGCTGCTCGACGTGATGATGCCCGGCATGGACGGCTTCGAGGTCTGCCGGCGGTTGAAGAACGAGCCGGCGACGCGGCACATCCCCGTCGTGCTGGTCACCGCCCTCGACGGCCGCGGCGACCGGATCACCGGGCTCGAGGCCGGGGCGGACGAGTTCCTGACCAAGCCCATCGACGACATCCTGCTGTTCGCCCGGGTCAAGAGCCTGACGCGGCTCAAACTGGTGATCGACGAATTGCGCCAGCGCGAAGCCTCCGGGCGCCGCATCGGCGTGATCGCCGGCGCCGCGGCGCGCCTCGGGGGTTCCGGCGGCCGGATTCTGGTCGTCGACGACCAAGAGCGCCAAGCCGAGCGCATCGTCGCCGAACTCAGCCTCGAGCACCGACCGGTGGTCGAGACCGATCCGGAAAAGGCGCTGCTGACGGCGCGCGGGCCGGTCGATCTGATCATCGTCAACACCACCGCCCGCGGCTTCGACGGCCTGCGCTTCTCCGCCCAGATCCGCTCCGACGAGGCGACCAGGCATCTGCCGATCCTGGGCGTGATCGATCCCGACGACCGCGCGCGCCTGGTGAAGGCGCTCGACATAGGGCTCAACGACATCCTGGCCCGGCCGATCGATCCCCAGGAGCTGGCCGCGCGGGTGAAGAGCCAGGTGCGCGGCAAGCGCTACCAGGACTTCCTGCGCAACAACCTCGATCACTCGCTGGAGCTGGCGGTCACCGATCAGCTCACCGGCCTGCACAACCGCCGCTACATGACCGGCCAGCTCGGCGCCCTGGTCAACCGCGCGGTGCGCGGAGGCGAGCCGGTGTCGGCGCTGATGATCGACATCGATCACTTCAAGAAGATCAACGACGGGTTCGGCCACGACATCGGCGATCATGTGCTGCGCGAGTTCGCCGTGCGCCTGGCCTCGAACGTGCGGGCCATCGATCTGCCGTGCCGATATGGCGGCGAGGAGTTCGTGGTTATCATGCCGGGCGCGAGCCTGGAGGACGCGGGGCGCATCGCCGAGCGCATCCGCCGCCACGTCGCCGGCTCGCCGTTCCGGGTCGCGGGGGTGGGCGAGCCGCTGAGCGTCACCATCTCGATCGGCGTCGCCGCCACCGCCGGCCCCGCCGACACCGCCGAAGCCCTGCTCAAGCGCGCCGACGAAGCCGTCTACGCCGCCAAGGCCGCGGGCCGGAACACGGTGATCGCGCGGGCGGCCTGAGGCCCCTCCCGCTCGCTGCGCGAGTCGCCTCCCCCAGAGGGGAGGAGATTCAGATCGCGACTCTCTTCCCCCTTTGGGGAAGTGGCCCCTCGGACTTGTTCCATGACTTGTTCCGGGGGGCCGAAGGGGGCCTCCGGCGCGCTACTTGATCTTGGCTTCGCGGAACTCGACGTGCTTGCGCGCGACGGGGTCGTACTTCTTCAGCACCAGCTTCTCGGTCATGGTGCGGGCGTTCTTCTTGGTCACGTAGAAGAAGCCGGTGTCCGCCGTCGAGTTCAGGCGGATCTTGATGGAGGCGGGCTTGGCCATGGCGCTCTGACGGTCTGGCCGGCGCTAGCGGCCGGGAATTCGGGAGGCGCGGAAAATACGAATCCCCGCCCCGAAGTCAACCGACAGCATCCGAGGGCATGCCAATCGTCAGCGCAACCAGAGGGAGGCGGCGAGAGCGAACGCGAGCACGACGGCCACGCCTTGCCAGAAACGCAGACGGTGCCGTTCGTAGAAGGTCGGAGGCCGGCGATCGACGGGCGGCGTCATGGGCGGGCCGTCCTCCATGTCGTCGGCGAATTCGGTGATGTCCCGGTAGCGTTCGGACGGGTCGGCGGCGATGGCGCGTCCAATGGCTTCCTGCACCCAGGACGGCAGGTCGGGCCGCAGGGCGAGAAGCTCCTTGGGCCGCTCGACCCGCGGCGGGCTGACCGCGTCGAGATTGCCGTACGGAAAGACGCCGGTGAGGGTGCGAAAGATGGTGACGCCGAGCGCGAAGATGTCGGTGGCGGCGTCGCCGACTTCGCCCGCCCACATCTCCGGCGCCATGTAGGCCCGCGTGCCGGGGGTCTCGGTGGGCGCGAGGTCCTCCAGCCCCGGGATGCGCACGACGCCCAGGTCCAGCAGCTTGAGCCCGCCGTCGGCCTCGAGCAGGACGTTGTCCGGCTTGATGTCGCGATGGATCACCCCGGCGCGATGCAGCGCCGCGATCCCATGGGCGAGCTTGATCGCAATGTTGCGCGCCTCTTCGAGCCCGACCGCCGGTCGTCGTGCGATGCGCCTCGCCAGCAGCTCGCCCTGGTAGAGCGGCATGACCGTGTAGAGGCAGGTCTGGCGTCCGGGCGGCAGCTGCAGGGTCCGGGCGAGCCAGGGATTATGCAGGCGCGCGCCAACCCACGCCTCACGGACGAACGCCGCGCGGTGCGTGACGACGCTCTCCACCTGCGGCTTGGGAAACTTTAGCACCACCTCGCCGCCCTCCAACTCGTCGATCGCGGCGAAGACGCGGCTGAAGGGCCCCTCGGACAGCACCGCCTTGAGCGCGAATCCATCCACGGCGTCACCGAGGCGCGGCGTCGGGATGATCGGAAGCCGCATCATCGCCTCGCCGAGGGCGACCGAGTTGGCGGCGGGCAATCCGACGACATCCAGCACCAGGGCGCTGCAGTTGTCCTCGCTGCCGCTGTCCAGCGCCGCCCGCACCAGAGCGCGGCTCGCCTCGTCGGGCGCCTGACGTATTCTCAGGATGTCGGCCAGCCGCTCGTCGGGCAAGACTTCGTGCACGCCGTCGCTGCACAGCATGAAGCGATCGTGCACGGCCATCGGCTGGACTGCGTAGTCGAGCCGCAGCTCGGCCTCCAGCCCCAGCGCACGATAGAGCATCCGCGCGCCGCGTGGCCCCTCGCGGGCGTGGTCGTTGCTGAGCCGCGCGAGCCGGTCGCCGCTGAGACGGTAGGCGCGGGTGTCGCCGACGTGCAGGAGGTGGGCCATGCGGCCCCGCAGCACCAGGGCGGTGAACGTGCAGCCCATGCCTTCCAGCGCCGGATCCTGTTTGCCCTGGGCGTGAATCCACCGATTGAGCGCGTCGAGAATGCTGGCGCCGGCGCGACGGACATCGACGGTTTCCGGTACGTCCCAGAAACCCTCCAGAAAGCCGCGAACGGCGGTTTCCGCCGCCACTCGCCCGC
Source organism: Caulobacteraceae bacterium (assembly GCA_035504785.1). Lineage (GTDB taxonomy): Bacteria > Pseudomonadota > Alphaproteobacteria > Caulobacterales > Caulobacteraceae > Acaudatibacter. Next base: position 4,001 of record DATJRL010000263.1, on the reverse strand, counting down.
CGCGGGCGCCGCCGACGCCGTCGGCGATGACGGCCACGACATCGCGCCGCTCGTCACTGGTCCGCCCGCCGACCACGGCGCCGACGAAGTCCTCGTTCACCCGTCGCGGACCCTTCTCGGAGGCGAATCCGACGTTGACGCGAGGGTCGGTCGCTTCTTCGCCCATCAGCTCGGCCTCACGCCCGGCAGCGGTAGGTCGACACGTAGCCGCCGGTGCTCGACCCCCGCGTAACCGTGAACGTCCCACTCACCCGGTCCAGGTCGTACAGGCTGCCGTCGGCGGCGTCCCGCCATCCGAGCCGCGCGGGGATCAAGGTCGCGGGCCGGCCGCCGGCGAGACGTCTGGTCGGGATGGCGACAGTCCAGACATAGCCGCTGACCGTGTTCACGCATCGCATCGACGTCGCGGCGGGGGGCGTGGCCCATCCGCCCGGCGCTGGCGGCGACGCCTCGCATCCGGCAAGCGCCACCATCGCGCAAAGAAAGGCCGAGACGGGGAGCAAGGCCGTCTCGGCCGGGAGTTTCCCTCGGGACGAGGGGACTCTAACCGCCTTCGAAATTGTAGGCCGTTTCGCCGTGGACCGCGTCGTCGCCGACCGCCAGCGTCGCATCATCCATCCGCAACTTCACGAAGAGTCCGATCACGCGGAGGATAACGAAGGTCATGACGGCGTTGAAGACGATGATGAACAGCGCCGCGCCCGCCTGGTGGATCAATTGCTGCCAGCCGGCCGATCCATAAAGGATGCCAGTGACGCTCACGCCCGGCGCGTCCTTGTCGGTGCCGATGTACTCAAGCACCGCCGGATTGGACACCACGCCGACCATGAGACCGCCCGTGAGGCCGGCCACGCCGTGCGTCGACAGCACTCCGAGCGTATCGTCGACGCGCTGGAACAGCTTGGTGGACTGCACGTATTTCATGAACGCCCACGGGATGCTGCCGGCGACGACGCCGATGATCAGCGCGCCGGTACCGTCGACAAAGCCGGCGCCGGGCGTGATGCCCACGAGACCGGCGATCATGCCGTTGATGGCGCCCACCACCGACGGTTTGCCGTTGACCACGGAGTCGAGCAACACCCAGACCAGCAGCGAGGTGCAGGTGGTCAGGTTGGTGTTGATCACCGCCACGCCCGCGTCGACGTTCGCGAAGTAGGGGTCGCCGCCGTTGAAGCCGTTCCAGCCGAGCCACAGGATGCCTGCCCCGACCAACGCCAGGAGCAGGCTGTTAGGCTCGAAGCTGTCGCGGTCGGCCTGCAGGCGGGGTCCGATCACGGCCGCCGCCACGAAGCCGGAAATGCCGGCCGCCAGGTGGATCACGTAGCCGCCGGAAAAGTCCTGCGCGCCCCATTGCGACAGCCAGCCGCCGCCCCAGAGGCTGAACGCCCCGACCGTGTAATCCAGGACCATCCAGAGAGGGACGAAGATCACCCACGCCCTGAAGCTCATCCGCCCCAGCAACGAGCCCGCGAGGATGATCACTGTGATGGCGGCGAAGACGAACTGGAAGAACATCAGCGTCGCCATCGGGAAGGCGAACGGCGGCATGCCGCTGGCGATGCCCGGAACGGTCGCCTGCTGCGACAGGAAGCCCGCGTCGAGCGCGAGCTGCGGCTTTCCGATAAAATTCAGGTTCGAGAACCAACTCGTGCCGAACGCCATGTTGTAGGCGAGCAGCACCCAGACGATCATCACGGCGGCGAACGCGTAGAGCGCCATGAACGACGAGTTCAGCGCCCACTTCTTCTTGACGATGCCGCCGTAGAGGACAACCAGCCCCGGAATGCTCTGCAATCCGACGAACGTCGCAGCGGCCAGCTGCCAGGCGTTGGAGCCTGTGTCCAGCCATTTTGGCGAAGGTACGAGCATAAGGAACCCCCCATCGAGAGGCCCACACCTCGGGTTCACCGGCGAAGACTGACTAAAAAATCACTCCCGAGATGCTGGTAGGCCCTCGACTTATTAAGGCTGTTTGGAAGCGTCTCCGCCGAAAGCGCGCTAGCGCCCTTTGGGCCGAAAGGTCAAAGCGACACGCCGCGTAGCGCTGCTACGACGCCGGAACGCCGCCGTATGCCTCATACGCGGGCGCCGACGCCCAAAATTTCGGCAGTGCTGGGTCGCGGCGCCGTCGGCGAGCGCATGAACGGGGAGGCGCGCGGAAAGTCGCAAGCAGCATCCATACGGTCAAGGCCGTGGATGGACGCGCTTCAGGCGGTGGTCATGCCCCGTCTGCCCCGGCGCATACGCCAGTCGGGGATCGGACGATGCGGGTCCTTCAGACGCTCGGGAACCTCGCGCAGCACCATCTCCGTCACGGTCGGCAGGTCGAGGGCGAGGGCGTCCGAGAGGTCGATCCAGGCGATTTCGGTCAATTCGCCGCAGTCCGCCTGACGCTCCAGGCTGATCAGCCTCTCGGCGTCGGCCATGAAGAAGCGGGCGTCGTAGCGCTTCGGGACCATGGGCGGCGTCACCGCCCGGGCGATGAAGTCGAGCGCCGAGAGATCGGGCAGGGCGCCTTGCTCGAGGAACAGTCGCCAGGGCCCCGCGATTGGCCGGTACGAGCCGGGCTTGGCCAGCAACAAGCCGGTCTCCTCGAACGTCTCGCGAATCGCGGACAGCGCCAGCGCCCGGGCGCGGCGGGCCGGGCCGGTGCGGTAGAGCTTGGCCGCCACCTCCGGCCGCAGCTCCGCCGCCACGGGCGCGCGGAAGTCCGACGGGTCGATGCGCCCACCCGGAAACACCCACTTGTCGGGCATGAAGTCGTGGCCGCCGTGGCGACGTCCCATCAGCACGCGGGGCTTAGGCCCGTCGCGGCGCAGAACGATCAGGGTCGCGGCGTCGCGCGGACGCACGGCGCGGCCCTTGCGCGGCGGCATGCGGGGCGTGTCGGGATGCGGTTCAAACGCTTGTTCGGCCATGACTCGACCTTGCCGCGATGCGGGCGGAGGAGCAAGCGCCTCTTCTCCGCCCCCCAGGTGAGGCGAATTAGGCTCAGCGTCGTCGTCCGGGCCGGAAGCCGCGCCGCTTCGAGGGTAGGGCGCCGCGCGGCGGACGGGACGGGCGGCCGGAGGGCTCGCCGGCTTCCGGCTCGCTCAGCATCTCGAACAGCAGGCCGCCCGTAATCGGGGTGGCTTCCTTCAGCCGCACCTCAACGTCCCGCCCCAGCCGCCAGCGCCCGCCGCTGCGCTCGCCGACCAGGGCGTGGGCGCGCTCGTCGTGGATGAAGTACTCCGTCCCGAGACTGGCGATCGGCACGAGGCCGTCGGCGCCGGTCTCCGCCAGCCGCACGAACAGGCCGAAGCGGGTGACGCCGGTGATCCGCCCCTCGAACTCGGCCCCGACGCGCTCCGAAAGGAAGGACGCCACGTAGCGGTCGGTGGCGTCGCGCTCGGCGGCCATGGCGCGCCGCTCGGCCATGGTGATCCGTTCGGAGGTGTCCTTCAGCTGCACGATATCGGCGTCCGTTAGCCCGTCGCGCCCCAACCCCAGCGCCCGGATCAACGCCCGGTGCACGATCAGGTCGGCGTAGCGGCGGATCGGCGAGGTGAAGTGGGCGTAGCGGTCCAGGTTGAGGCCGAAGTGACCGATGTTGTCGGTGTCGTAGATCGCCTGCATCTGGGTGCGCAGCACCACCTCGCCCGCGATCTCGGCGTGCGGGCCGCCGCGGGTCTGGTCGAGCAGTCGGTTGAACCGCTCGGTCGTGGGCGCCTGACCCTTGCTCCAGGGGATCGAGAGCGTCGAGAGGAAGTCGATCAGCGAGGCCAGCTTGGCGTCGCTGGGCGTGTCGTGCACCCGATAGATCAGCGGCGTGCGGCGCTGTTCCAGGGTTTCGGCGGCGCAGACGTTGGCCTGGATCATGAACTCTTCGATCAGCTTGTGCGCCGGCAGCGAGGCGCGGGCCGTGATCGCGGCGATCTGGCCGTCGGCGCCGAAGTGGATGCGCCGCTCGGCCGATTCGATCTCCAGCGGTGAGCGGACGTCGCGGCCGAGCTTCAGCA